>CANQGN010000035.1 GCA_947623215.1 uncultured Clostridia bacterium | reverse complement strand
GAGAATAATCGCTTTTATATGACTGTTATCAAATTGTTATCAAAAGACCTCTCGAAAGTCTGCAAACCCGCATAAACACTGGGTTTTTACGACTTCTCAACTTATTCCCACTCAATGGTTGCGGGGGGTTTATCGGTAATATCGTACACCACGCGGTTGATATGCGGCACCTCGTTGGTAATGCGGCGGGACATACGCGCGAGCAGCTCGTGGGGCAGGGGGGCGTAGGCGGCGGTCATAAAATCGCCGGTCACCACCGCCCGAATGGCGAGGGTATAGTCATAGGTGCGAAAATCGCCCATTACCCCTACCGAGCGCAGGTCGGTGAGCACGGCGAAGTATTGGCTGGCTTCGCAGCCGGAGGCGGCAATCTCTTCCCGCACTACGGCGTCGGCTTCCCGCAGAATCTCCAGCTTTTCGCGCGTGACGTCTCCAATCACCCGAATGGCAAGGCCGGGGCCTGGGAAGGGCTGGCGATTGACCAGAAAATCCGGCAGCCCCAGCTTGCGGCCTACCTCTCGCACTTCGTCTTTAAACAGTCCGCGCAAGGGTTCTACCACGCCCTTAAAGCCAATCTCCTCCGGCAATCCCCCCACGTTGTGGTGGCTTTTAATGGTGGCGGCCTTGTCGTTGCCCGATTCTATCACGTCCGGGTAAATGGTGCCCTGCGCCAAATAGTCTACCCGGCCGATTTTTTTCGCTTCGGCCTGAAAAACCTCCACAAACAGCCGCCCAATGGTTTTGCGCTTGGTTTCGGGGTCGGCGACCCCTTGTAACGCGCCTAAAAACAGGTCGGAGGCGTCCGCCCGCACAAAGCTTAAATCCCGTTTGGTAAATACTTCTTCAATTTCGTCCGATTCGTTTTTGCGCATAAAGCCGTGGTCTACGTAAATGCAGGTCAGCTGGCCGGGAATGGCTTTGGAGAGCAGCGCGGCGCAAACCGAAGAATCCACCCCGCCGGAAAGCCCCAAAATCACCCGGCTGTCGCCCACCTGCGCCCGCACGGCGGCGATTTGCTTTTCTATGTAATCTTCCATGCTGTAGTCGCCGGCCGCGCCGCATACGCGGTAGAGGAAGTTATGCATCATGGCGAGGCCGTTTTTGGTGTGGGTGACCTCCGGGTGGAACTGCACGGCGTAAAGGCCCCGGGCGGGGTTTTCCAGCGCCGCGGTGGGGCAGTCGGCGGTGGTCATGGTGCGGCGGAATCCCTCCGGCAGGTCGCTGATATAGTCAGAATGGCTCATCAGCACCTCCTGCGGGCCGCTAAGCCCGGCAAACAGCGGCGAGTCGCCTGCCTGTTCGGTGAATTTGCCCTCGGTTACGCCGTATTCGCTTACTTCACAGGCAGCAACCCTGCCGCCGCACAGGTGGGTGAGCAGCTGGGCGCCGTAGCAAATGCCCAGCACCGGCACGCCGAGCTCGAAAAGCTCCGGCGAGCATTTGGGGGAGGCGGCGTCGTACACGCTGTTGGGGCCGCCGGTGAGAATAATGCCGAGCGGTTTGTAGGCGCGAATGCGCTCCAGCGGGGTATCGCCCGGCAAAATATACGAAAACACCCCGCATTCCCGCACGCGGCGGGCGATTAGCTCCTTGTATTGCCCGCCAAAATCCAGCACCAGCACGGTTTGATTGTCCACCATTAACGCCACCTTCTAAAAGTTTCTCCTATTATACAAGAAAGCGGCGCGCTTGTCAATCGCCCCCGCTGGGGCGGCGGGCGAGATTCAGAAAAAATTGGCATTGCTTCCGCTTTTTTCCTGCTTTTCCACCCCTTTCCACCCCGCGGCGGCGGGCGGTTTGGGCAAAAAACTGCCAAAATTCCGCAGGGCGGACGGGATTTTACGCAAATACCCGCCGACCGTTTGGGGAACAGTAAAGGCAGAAAGGAGGGAAGACAACCGTGAAAAACGCAACGAACGGAAAAACCAAAAACTGGAACAAACTGCCAAAACGCATCGCCGGGGCGCTCTTTTTGCTTTGCACGGCCCTGCTTTGCATGGGGCTTACCGCCGCCGAGGGTTTGCCCGCGCGGTTATATGTAAGCGAGGCGGGGGATTTTTCGCTGGCTTCGCCCTTTCCGCTGGTGGTCTCGGTCGCTGCCCCGGCAGAAGGCGCGGCCACCGCCGCGCCGGTGCGGCTGTTTGGGCTAATCCCGGTCGGCCAGGCCACGGTAGAGCAAACCGACCGCCGGGTGGTGGTGGCGGGCGGCGAGGCCTTTGGGCTGAAAATCGCCGGCAAAGGCGCCATGGTGGTGGGCTTTCAAGACGTACCCACCCCCGCCGGGCCCTGCGCGCGGCCGGGCTGCGGCAGGGCGATTTGGTGCTGGCGGCGGGGCAAACCCCCATTGCACAAAACAGCCAGTTGCAGCAGCAGGTCGCGGCGAGCGGCGGCCGGGCGCTGCGGCTTTCGGTCAAACGGGGGAAGGTAACCTTAACCCTTACCGTAACGCCCGTGCAAGACGAGAGCGGCTGCTACCGCATTGGTATGTGGGTGCGCGATTCGGCGGCGGGGCTGGGCACCCTTACCTTTTACGACCCCCAAACCGGCTGCTTTGGCGGGCTGGGCCACGCGGTGTGCGACGTAGACGCGGGCGAACCGGTGCCGCTGCTAAGCGGCGAAATTGTGTTTGCCGAGGTGCTGGGCGTGCAAAAAGCCGCCCCCGGCAGCCCCGGCGAGCTGCGGGGCGCGCTGGATGAAAACCGGCCGCTCGGTACCCTTACCCAAAACGGCGATACGGGCGTTTACGGTCGCTGGCAGGCGCCGCCCCCCGCGGGCGAGCGGGTGGCCGTGGCCCACGCGCAGGAGGTAAAGCCCGGCCCGGCGGAGCTGCTGTGCTGCGTTTCGGGCGAGGTGCGGCGGTACGAATGCGAAATAGAAAAAATTCGCTATGACGAAACCGCCACCCGCAACATGGTGGTGCGGGTCACCGACCCGGCGCTGCTGGCGGCGGCCGGCGGCATTGTGCAGGGCATGAGCGGCAGCCCGTTACTACAGCAGGGCAAGCTGGTGGGGGCCGTAACCCACGTGTTTTTAAACGACCCGCAAAAGGGCTACGCCATTTTTGCCGATACCATGCTGCAAACCGCCCGTAAGACCGCTGAAACCACCCAAAAAAAGGCGGGCTGACCCCCCGGGGCTTATTCGACATTGCTTGCTTGTCGAATAAGCCCGGATTGGCTGAAATGTGAACGAGATTCACATTTTGGCCCAAAATCGTGGAAAATCCTGTTGACTTAAAAATCCTTTCGTGGTAGAATGTCAGCGGTATAAAAGTTTGGGGGTATCACGGTTGGAAAAGAAACTAAAGGTATTATTGGCCGATCATTCGGCGGAATTTGGAATTCCCTGTTCCAATTTGCTGAAAACGTACGGTATGGAGGTGGTAACGCTTGAAAAAGACGGTTCCAAGGTGCTTTCGGAGGTCAAGCGCTTTCAGCCGGACGTGCTGATTATGGACGCCTTTATGCCCAAGGTAGACGCGCTGGGCGTGTTAAAACAGCTGCGGGGCGTAGAAAAGACCGCCCGGCCGGTTTGCATGGTGCTCTCAAAAAGCGACAACCGCCTGTTAGAGGGCGAGCTGATGAAAGCGGGCGCGGACTATTACTTTTTGCGGCCGGTAGAGTTAGAGGTGGTGGCCGAGCGCATTTTTCAGTTTACCGGGCGAGAGATGACGGGCGGCCGCCGCAAAGAGCAGGGGTCGCTGGTCACCGACGCCGAAATTGAGCTGATGGTGACCGAAATGATCCACCAGCTGGGGGTGCCGGCCCACATTAAGGGCTACCAGTACCTGCGCACCTCTATTATTTTGTCCTTAAAAGACCCGGAATATGTAGGGGCCATTACCAAGCTGCTTTACCCCACGGTGGCCAAGCTGCACGCCACCACCTCTTCGCGGGTAGAGCGGGCCATTCGCCACGCCATAGAGGTGGCGTGGGACCGGGGCGACATAGAGGTGTTAAACGCCTGCTTCGGCTACACCATTCACAGTACCCGCGGCAAGCCCACCAATTCCGAATTCATTGCCCTGATTGCCGACAAATTGCGGCTGCGGCTGAAGGTGGCCTGAAGGAGAAGAATAAGGCGGGCGGCGACCGGCTGCAAAAGGCCCTTCGCCTGCAAAAGCGGCTTATTTTGTATGAAAAAACCGTGAAAAACCCAAGATATGGGAAAAAAAGGCCTGTTTTTGTAAAATTTTTCAAAAATAGGCCTTTATTTTTTGCACCGAAGGTGGTATACTACTAAACGGAGTCGTGTGCGCCGCCCCTTTTGGGGGTATGCGGCGCGGGCGGGGCGGGGCCATGCCGCCCCCCGAAAAAACGGTCGAAAAAGGAGTCTTCCTTTTATGGATAAATTTGTCGTCAACGGCGGGCGGCCTTTAGTCGGTTCGGTGTCGGTAAGCGGCGCCAAAAACGCGGCGGTCGCCATTTTGCCGGCGGTGATACTTTGCAGCGGGGTTTGCCGCATAGAGAACGTGCCGGAGATTTCTGACGTTACCAACTGCCTGCGTATATTGTATGAAATGGGCGCGCGGGTGCGCACGGTAAACGCCCACACGATAGAGATTGACCCCCGCACCATTCACACCCAAACCGTGCCGCACGAAATGGCCAAGCGAATGCGGGCCTCGTATTACCTCATTGGGGCGTTGCTCGGCCGGTTTCACCACGCCTCGGTGGCCATGCCGGGCGGGTGCGACCTGGGCCCCCGCCCCATAGACCAGCACTTAAAGGGGTTTGAGGCGCTGGGCGCCGAAATTGCCCTGCAAGACGGGATGATTTCGGTTGCGGCCGACCGGCTGGTGGGCAACCAGATTTATTTAGACGTGGTGTCGGTTGGGGCGACCATTAACATTATGATTGCCGCCGTGCTCGCCCGCGGGCTGACGGTGATTGAAAACGCCGCCAAGGAACCCCACATTGTAGACCTCGCCAACTTTTTAAACTCCATGGGGGCAGACATTCGCGGCGCCGGTACCGATGTGATTAAAATTCGCGGGGTGGACGAGCTGCGCTCTACCACCTATTCCATTATTCCCGACCAGATAGAGGCTGGTACTTTTATGGTGGCGGCGGCCGCAACGGGCGGCGACGTGCTGATAGAAAACGTCATCCCGAAGCATTTGGAGTCGATTAGCAACAAGTTGATCGAAGCCGGGGCCGAGGTGACGGAGTACGACGAAGCGGTGCGGGTGCGCCGCACCGGGCGGTTGACCAAATGCATGGTCAAAACCATGCCCCACCCCGGTTTTCCTACCGATATGCAGCCCCAGTTTGGGGTGCTGCTTTCGGTTGCGGAGGGCACCAGCGTGATTAACGAAGGCATTTGGGACAATCGCTTTCGCTATACCGCCCAGCTGGCCAGCATGGGGGCGAATATTCAGGTAAACGGCAAGGTAGCCGTGATTCAGGGCGTAGAAAAGCTAAAGGGCGCCCCGGTGCGCGCCAACGACCTGCGGGCGGGCGCGGCCATGCTGATAGCAGGCATGATAGCCGAGGGCGTAACCGAAATCGAAGAGATACAGTATATTGAGCGGGGCTACGAAAACATTGAGGAAAAGCTGCGCGGGCTGGGGGCCGATATTCGGCGGGTTACCCTGCCCTCGCCGGTTTCTAAAGTGGTGTAGGGCGGCCTCGCCGGGCGAATTGTCTTGCACCATTTGAAAAAGAGTAGGAAAGACAGAGCCTTTTTGCAGCGCAGCCAAGGGCTTGCCCCGCCGGGGCGACCCTTCAGCGGCCGTTCAGGAAGGTTCTTTTTCTTTATGATTCCCGCATTCGCATTCCCTTTAGGTTAGGAGAAATTCATTTATGGCAAAGGTTTGTCCGCTGTTCAGCGGCAGCAGCGGCAACAGTACATACGTGGGCGCGGGGAGCGCGGGCGTGCTGGTAGACGCCGGCGTGAGCGCCCGCCGCCTAACGGAAGCGCTGTGCGCCCTTTCGGTAGAGCCGGCGGCCATTGCGGCGATTTTTTTAACCCACGAGCACAAAGACCATATTGCCGGGCTGCGGGTGTTTGCCGCCCGCCACCACACGCCGGTATTTGGCAGCGAGGGCACCCTGCGCGCCCTGCTTGCCAGCGGCGACCTGAACGGGGTAGAGGCTTACGTGCTGGACGTAGAGGAGCTGGCCGTGGGCGACTTTTGCGTGCGGCGCTTTGCCACCTCGCACGACGCCGCCCAAAGCTGGGGCTACCGCATTACCCTGCCGGACGGCCGCGCCGTTTCGGTTTGCACCGACCTCGGCTTTGTAAGCGCCGAGGTACGCGCCGCGCTTTGCGGCAGCACGGCGGTGGTGTTAGAGTCTAACCACGACCCGGAGATGTTGAGCGCCGGCCCTTACCCGGCTTATTTAAAAGAGCGCATTTTCGGCCGCACGGGGCACCTCTCTAACCCCGACGCGGCAGCCGAGCTGCCGGGGCTGGTACGGGCCGGGGCCACCCGGTTTATTTTGGCCCATTTAAGCGAAGAAAACAACCGCCCGGCGCTGGCGCGGGGCTGCGCCCTGCAAAGCCTTGCCGCCGCCGGTATGCGCGAGGGGCGCGACTACCTGCTTACCGTGGCCCCCCGGCAGGGCGGCCAGCCGGTGCTGCTATAAGGTTAGGAGAAAAAAACGATGCTGCGGGTTACGGTGCTGTGCGTGGGCCGGTGCAAAGAGCGGTATTATAAAGAAGCCGCCGAAGAATACGCCCGGCGTTTGGGGGCATTCTGTAAATTAGAGGTGGTAGAGGTGGCAGAGGAACGCTGCCCGGACGACCCCTCCCCCGCGCAAATCGCCGCCGCGCTGCAAAAAGAGGGCGACCGCCTGCTGCAAAAATGCCCCGAGCGGGCGGCGGCGGTGGCCATGTGCGTAGAGGGGCGGCCGCTCTCCTCGCCGGAGTTGGCAGACTATCTTTCGGCGCAGGCCGCCGCGGGGGTCAGTCGGCTGGTCTTTTTCATCGGCGGGTCAAACGGCCTGTCGCCGGCGGTCAAAGAGCGGGCGGGCGAGCGCTTTTCCGTTTCGCCCATGACCTTTCCCCATACCCTCTTTCGGGTTATGCTGCTCGAGCAGCTTTACCGCGGCTTTCAAATTGCGAGCGGCGGCAAATACCACAAGTAAGGCGCTCCCCTTAAAGAAAAACGGGGGGCAGAAAGGACGGCGACGGCAAGCCATGGCAAAAAAAACCGGCTACGATAACGAGAGCATTTCGGTTTTAAAAGGCGCCGACCGGGTGCGCAAACGCCCGGCGGTGATTTTCGGGTCAGACGGGCTGGAAGGCTGCGAACACTCGATTTTTGAAATCATTTCCAATTCCATAGACGAAGCGCGGGAGGGCTACGGCAAAAAAATCATCGTTACCCGGTACGACGACTGCTCGGTAGAGGTAGAGGACTTTGGCCGGGGCATTCCGGTAGACTACAACCCGCGCGAAGAACGCTACAACTGGGAGCTGGTGTTTTGCGAGCTTTACGCCGGGGGCAAATACGACAATACCGCCGGCAGCAGCTACGAGTTCTCGCTGGGGTTAAACGGGCTGGGGCTGTGCGCCACCCAGTACGCCTCGGAGTATATGGAGGCCGAGGTACGCGCCGGGGGCAAACAATACAACCTGCGGTTTGAAAAAGGCGAGTGCGTTTCGGGCCTTCAAAGCGAGCCCTACGCCGGGCGCGCCACCGGCACCCGCATTCGCTGGAAGCCGGACCTTGCCGTCTTTACCGATATTAACGTGCCGCTGGATTATTTTCAGGATACCCTGCGCCGTCAGGCGGCGGTCAACCCCGGCGTTACCTTTGTGTTGCGCTACCAGACCGGCCGCGCGTATGAGACTTTTGAGTACGTCTACCAGCGGGGCATTGCCGACTATGCGGCGGAGCTGGCGGGCGAGGCCCCCTTAACCGGCGTGCAAAGCTGGCAGACCGAGCGCGAGGGGCGCGACCGCCCCGACCGCCCCCTATACCGGTTAAAAATCGAGGCGGCGCTCTGCTTTTCCAACACCGTGCAGGCGCGGGAGTTTTACCACAACTCCAGCTATTTAGAGTACGGCGGCGCGCCGGACAAAGCGGTGCGCAGCGCCTTTACCGGCCAAATAGACGCCTACCTGCGGGCCAAGGGCAAATACCAGAAAAACGAAAGCCGCATTGCCTTTCAAGACGTAGAGGAATGTCTGGTGCTGGTGGTATCCTCCTTTTCTACCCAAACCTCTTACGAAAACCAGACCAAAAAGGCCATTACCAACAAGTTTATTCAAGACGCCATGACCGACTTCTTCCGCCACCAGCTGGAAGTCTATTTTATGGAAAACCCCGCCGAGGCCGAAAAAATCGCCGAGCAGGTGCTCATCAACAAGCGCTCGCGCGAGCGGTCAGAGCGGGAGCGGCTGAACCTCAAAAAAACCCTGCAAAAGAAAAACAATTTTGCCGACCGCATCGAAAAATTCGTAGACTGCCGCACCCGCGACGTCGCCCGGCGGGAGCTTTACATTGTAGAGGGCGACTCGGCGCTGGGTTCCTGCAAGCTGGCCCGCGACCCGGAGTTTCAGGCCATTATGCCGGTGCGGGGCAAAATTTTAAACTGCCTCAAGGCCGAATACGGCAAAATTTTTAAAAGCGAAATTATTACCAATTTAATCAAGGTGATGGGCTGCGGGGTAGAGGCCACCTCCAAAGCCAATAAGGATTTATCTACCTTTTCGCTCGACAAGCTGCAATGGAGCAAGGTCATTATTTGTACCGACGCCGACGTAGACGGCTTTCAAATTCGCACCCTCATTCTCACCATGCTTTACCGGCTCACCCCCACGCTAATTCGCGAGGGGCGGGTGTACATTGCCGAAACGCCGCTGTATGAAATACAAACCAAAGGCCAAACCTACTTTGCTTACAACGACCGCGAAAAGGCCGAAATTGTAGAAACCCTCGGCGGGCAAAAGTACACGCTGCTGCGCTCGAAAGGGTTGGGCGAAAACGACCCGGACATGATGAACCTTACCACCATGAACCCCGCCACCCGCCGGTTGATACGGGTCATGCCCGAGGCAGAGCAAGAAACTGCCGAAATGTTTGACCTGCTGGAGGGCGACAACCTTTCCGGCCGCAAGGAATACATTGCCGAAAACGGCGCGCTATACCTTGACATGATAGACGTGTCATAAGGGGAGGAGGAGAAAACCCATGCCGCCCAAAAAGAAAAAACCCCAACCCGCCGCCGCGCCGGATTTAGAGGCGCTGCACACCACCATTATGGGCTCCGGCCTGGTGGTAGAGCAGCCGGTTACCGAAACGCTCAAAATCAACTTTATGCCCTACGCCATGAGCGTTATCGTCTCCCGCGCCATTCCAGAGATAGACGGCTTTAAACCCGCCCACCGCAAGCTGCTCTACACCATGTACCGGCAGGGGCTGCTAAACGGCAAAACGGTCAAGTCTGCCAACATTGTGGGCGAGACCATGAAGTTAAACCCCCACGGCGACGCCGCCATTTACGAGACCATGGTGCGGCTGACCACCGGCAACGAGGCGCTGCTGCACCCCTACGTGCTCTCAAAAGGCAGCTTTGGCAAGGCCTACTCGCGAGACATGAAGGCCGCCGCCTCCCGCTATACCGAGGCCAAGCTGGCGGATTTTGCCGCCGAGCTGTTCCGCGACATCGGCAAAGACACGGTGGATTTTGTAGACAATTACGACGCCTCCATGAAAGAACCCGCCCTCTTTCCCGTTACCTTCCCCTCTGTACTGGTCAACAACAACATCGGCATTGCGGTGGCCATGGCCAGCAACATTTGCTCCTTTAATTTAAAAGAGGTGTGCGAAACCACCGTCGCCCTTATGCGAGACGAAGGGCACGAGATTGCCGACACTTTGCTCGCGCCCGACTTCCCCGGCGGCGGGCAGCTGCTCTACAACCGGGCGGACATGCAAAAAATTTACGAGACCGGCCTCGGCAGCTTTAAAGTGCGCAGTGTGTACGCCTACGACAAGGCCAACCATTGTATCGACGTTACCCAAATTCCCCCCACCGCTACCTGCGAAGCCATTATTGAAAAAATCGTAGAGCTGGTCAAGCAGAAAAAAATTACCGAAATCAATGACATTCGCGACGAAACCGGCATACAGGGCCTGCGCATTACCATAGACTTAAAGCGGGGGGTCGACCCCGACAAACTCATGGCCCGCCTGTTTAAGCTCACCCCGCTGGAAGACAGCTTTTCCTGCAATTTTAACGTGCTTATCGCCGGCGCCCCCCGGGTAATGGGGGTGCGGGAGCTGCTCGGCGAGTGGGTGGCCTTTCGCATGGAGTGCGTGCGCCGCCGGGTGTATTACGATTTGCAAAAGGCCAAAGAAAAGCTGCATTTGCTGCAAGGGCTTTCTAAAATTTTGCTGGATATTGACAAAGCCGTGCGCATTGTGCGCGACGCCGCGGCAGAAAGCGAAGTGGTGCCGAACCTCATGATGGGCTTTGGCATAGACGAAACGCAGGCCGAGTACGTGGCGGAGATAAAGCTGCGCCACCTGAACCGGGAGTATATTTTAAATCGCTTAGCAGAGCTTGAAAGCCTTACCGCCACGGTAGCGGAGCTGGAAGAAGTGGTAAAAAGCAACGCCAAAATTAAGGCCATTATTATAGCGGAGCTCAAAGAAGTGGCCAAAAAGTACGGGCAAGAGCGCAAAACCGCCATTGTCCACGCCGAAGACCTGCCCGAGGCCCCGGCGGAGCAAGCGCCGCCCGACTACCCCGTGCATTTGTTTTATACCCGCGAGGGCTACTTTAAAAAAATCACCCCCGCCTCGCTGCGCATGAGCGGCGAGCACAAGCTGAAAGAGGGGGACGAAATTGTCCTTTCGGTAGAGGCCACCAACAACGCGGAGCTGCTCTTTTTTACCAACCGGCACCAGGTGTACAAAACCACCGCCGCCGCGTTTGACGAAACCCGCGCCAGCGCCATGGGCGACTTTGTGGCCGCGAAGCTACAAATGGAAGAGGGCGAGCGGCCGGTTACCATGGCCGTTACCACCGCCGCCTACCCCGGGCATATGCTCTTTTTCTTTGAGAACGGCAAGGTGGCCAAGGTGGCCATGAGCGCCTACAAAACGGTGACCAACCGCAAAAAGCTGGTGGGGGCGTACAGCGACAAAGCCCCCCTTACCGCCGCCCTTTACGCGCCGGAGGAAGGGGAGTTCCTGCTTACTTCTACCAACGGTCGGCGGCTGCTCTTTGCCTCCGCCGCCATTCAAAGCAAAACCACCAAAAACACCGCCGGCGTGGCGGTAATGACCCAAAAGCGGGGCCACCGGCTGGCCTCTGCCGCGCCTTACCGCGAGGGGCGCTGCAAAAGCCCCACCGCTACCGCACCCGCTCG
>CANQGN010000034.1 GCA_947623215.1 uncultured Clostridia bacterium | reverse complement strand
CAAGGCAATGCCCGCCGCCCGGCAGAGGTCGGTAAGTTGGGTGGTGTCGCCGGCCGCGTTTTTGCCAAAGCGAAAATTAAAGCCGCAGCAAAGGGCCGCCGCCCGGTAATGCCCCAGCAAAACGTCTTGAAAAAAGGCCTGGGGCGAGAGGGCGCGCACCGCCTCCAGCGGCAAAGAGACAAACGTGGGGTCGCCAAGGGCGGCGAGCGCCGCCGCCCGCTCGGCAGGCAGCAGCAGCCGGGGGTGGGCTTCGTCTTCTGCCGGTTCTACCGCCAGCACCACCGGCCGCAGCCCCGGGCGGCCGAGCGTGTGGCGAATGACCGCCAGGTGACCGGCGTGCAGACCGTCAAACCGGCCGAGGGCGACGGCGGTGGGGGAAGAGAAGGGGAGAGCGGGCAGGCCGCAAAGGGGAGTGGTCATGGGCATTCTTCCTTGTATGTTAGCTTCAATCTTGCGACTCGGGGCGGGCCAGCAGGCAGCGAACGGCAAGCGACTGGCCGGGCGTGGCCTCGCCCAGCCCCAGCAGCAGGCCGTTTGGGGCGTACACCCGCCACAAACCGGCGGCGGAATTGGTAAGCGGCAGGCGGCGAAGCTCCAGTGCGCCGCCGTTTAAAAAGCGGCGGGCCTGCGGGTCGGTTACCCGCACCGCCGGGTAGGCCGCCACCGCCCGCTCTACCGGCAGCAGCCGCTCGGCCGGGGGACAGGCCTCTAATTGCTCCAGCGTGCGGCATTCGGCAATAGAAAAGCCGCAGGCCTCGGTGCGGCAAAGGTCGGTCAGTACGGCGCCGCAGCCCAGCGCCTCGCCCATATCGCTTACCAGCGAGCGAACGTAGGTGCCTTTGGAGCAGCGCACAAAAAGGGTAAAGCGCTGAGCGGCTTCGTCTGCCTCGCACAGCGCCAGTTCATACACGGTAACCGGCCGGGGGGTACGCGCTACCGTTTTGCCCTGCCGGGCCAGTCGGTAAAGCCGCACGCCGTTTACCGACACCGCCGAGTACATGGGCGGCAGCTGCTGCAAGTCCCCGGTAAAGCGGGGCAGCAGCGCCTCCACCTGCCCGGCCGTTACGGCGCTGTGGCAGCGGGTGAGTACGGTGCCGGTAATGTCCAGCGTGTCGGTCGTAAGGCCAAAGCGCAGGGTGGCGCGGTAGGCTTTGCTGGTATTCGGCAGCAGCTCGCACAACGGGGTGGCGTTGCCTACCAGCAGCGGCAGCACGCCGGTGGCCATGGGGTCCAGCGTGCCGGTGTGGCCGATTTTTCGCTCGCCCAGCAGCCGCCGCAGGCGGGCGACGGCGTCGAACGAGGTAAACCCCTGCGGTTTATTGAGCAAAACCAGCCCGGTCATATGTTCAAAGAGGCCAGCGCTTCGCGGCAGGCGGAAAGCAGGCGTTCTTTTGCCTGCGGCAGGGGGCAGGCCAGGCGGCAGCCGGCGGCGCAGGGGTGGCCGCCCCCGCCCAAGGTGGCGCAAATTTGTGCCGAATTGACCGGTTCGCGCGAGCGCACCGAGACTTTGAATTCGCCGCAGTCGTTTTCGCGCAGGGTACAGCCCACCAGCACCCCCTCTACCGAGCGGGGCAGGGAGGTAATGCCCTCTAAATCGCCGTCGGCCACGCCGGTTTGCTCGCGCATTTGGCGGGTGATGGTAATAAAGGCGATTTTGCCGTCGTCATAATATTCCAGCGTGTCTAAAATGCTTTTTTCTATGGCGATGCGAGAGCGGGACTTTACGTCAAACATCGCCTCGTTAATGCGGGCCACGTTTGCGCCCGCCTCCATCATGCGGGCGGCAATGCGGTGGCTGGTCGCCGTGGTGTTGGTATAACGAAAACAGCCGGTGTCGGTAGAAAGGCCGGTGTAAATGCAGTCGGCCAAAAAGGCGTCTATCGGCACGCCCAGGCAGTCGATGAGAGAGAGCACCAGCTCGGCGGTGGCGGCGGCCGCCGGGTCTACCAGCGTGTGGCGGGCGTAGCCGGTGTTGGTGCCGTGGTGGTCAATGCACAGGGCAATTTTACCGGCGTAGTCCTCCCCGTTTTGGCCGAGCAGCGGCAGGCTGGCTACGTCTACCGCCACGTAGGTTTGGGGGGAAAAGGCCTGCGGTGGGCAGCGGTCGGTAATAAACCCGTAAAGGGGCGAAATGGCGTGGGCGCAGCGCACGTTTGCCTGCTTGCCGAGGGCGCGCAGCGCCCGGCAGAGGGCGTAGCCGCTGCCAATGGTGTCGCCGTCCGGGTAGGCGTGCAGCAAAATGCAAAAGCGGTCGCCGCTTTGCAGCAGGGCGGCGGCGTCAGCTAACGAAATGCTCATGCCTGCTCCTCCTCTTCGCGCTGCGGCTGCCCTTTCTCCTGCTCTTCCTCTATGGCGTGCAGCATGGCGGCAATTTGCGCCCCGTGGGCAATAGAAGAGTCGGCCACAAAGCGCAGCTCCGGCGTTTTGCGCAGCTGTAAGCGGCGCCCCAGCTCGCGCCGTATATACCCGGCGGCAGAGCGCAGACCGGCAACCGTTTCTTCTGCGTGCTCGCCAAAGGCGCTCACGTACACGGTGGCGTAAGAAAGGTCGCCCGTGACCTCTACCCGCACAATGGTAGAAAGCGCCGCAATGCGCGGGTCTTTCAGCGTGCGGAAAATATCCGTCAGCTCGCGTTTAATGTCTTCGGTTATACGCCCCATGCGTTTGTTGGGCACGGGTTTCACCTCGTTTCTGTTTGGCGGCGGGTTAGTCGCGGTATTCCTCCATGATAAAGGCTTCTAAAATGTCGCCCTCTTTAATGTCAGAGAATTTTTCCAGTCCAATGCCGCATTCGTACCCGGCGGCCACTTCTTTTACGTCGTCTTTAAAGCGGCGCAGGGAGTCAATGGCGTCTTCCGCTATCACAATGCCGTCGCGCACCACGCGAATTTGGCAGGCGCGGGTGACTTTGCCGGAGAGCACGTAGCTGCCGGCAATGGTACCGGCCGAAGAAATTTTGAAGACCGAGCGAACCTCTACCCGCCCCATTTCTACCTCGCGGAATTTGGGGGCGAGCATACCCTTCATGGCGGCCTCTATTTCTTCTATGCAGTCGTAAATGACGCGGTACATGCGCATTTCTACCCCGTCGCGCTCGGCGGTGGCCTGCGCTACCGGGTCGGGGCGCACGTTAAAGCCCACCACAATGGCGTTAGAGGCATGGGCCAGCGTTACGTCTGACTCGCTGATCGCCCCCACGCCGCCGTGAATAACCCGCACCCGCACCTCGTCGTTCGAGAGTTTTTCCAGCGACTGGCGCACGGCCTCTACCGAGCCCTGTACGTCTGCCTTTACCACAATGCTCAGTTCTTTTACGTCGCCCTGCTGCATTTGGTCAAACAGATTATCCAGCGTGACCTTTTGCATAGAGCGGAACTGCTCTTCTTTGGCGGCGGCTTTGCGCTGCTCTACCAGCTCGCGGGCCAGCCGTTCGTCTGAAACGGCGTTAAAGGTATCGCCCGCCTCGGGTACCTCCGCCATGCCGGTAATCTCTACCGGTACCGAGGGGCCGGCCGCCGTTACCCGGGCGCCCTTGTCGTCTGTCATTACCCGCACGCGGCCTACCGCCGTACCGGCTACCACAATGTCGCCGGTGCGCAGCGTGCCGTTTTGCACAAGCAAGGTGGCCACCGGGCCGCGGCCCTTGTCTAACCGGGCCTCTATTACCGTGCCCTTGGCCGGGCGGTCGGGGTTGGCTTTGAGCTCCAGCATATCCGAAACCAGCAAAATGCTCTCTAACAATTTGTCAAGGTTCATGCCGGTCAAGGCCGAAACGGGCACGCAAATCACGTCGCCGCCCCATTCCTCCGGCACCAGACCGTGCTCGGTTAATTGCTGCATAATCTGGTCGGGCGACGCGCCGGGTTTATCCATTTTGTTAATGGCAACCACAATTTGCACGTTGGCGGCCTTGGCGTGGTTAATGGCCTCTATGGTTTGGGGCATAATGCCGTCGTCTGCCGCCACCACCAGCACGGCAACGTCCGTCGCCATGGCGCCGCGGGCGCGCATGGCGGTAAAGGCGGCGTGGCCGGGCGTGTCTAAAAAGGTGATGTCGCGGTCGTTTATGGTTACCCGGTAGGCGCCGATGTGCTGGGTAATGCCGCCCGCCTCCGTTGCGGTTACGCTGGTGTTGCGAATGGCGTCCAGCAGGGAGGTTTTGCCGTGGTCTACGTGACCCATTACCACCACCACGGGGTCGCGGGGCTTTAAGGCCTCGGCGGCATCTTCGCTGTCGTCTATAATGCGGTCCTCAATGGTAACCACCACTTCGCGCTCTACTACCGCGCCCATTTCGGTGGCCACTATTTCGGCGGTGTCGTAATCAATCACTTCATTGAGCGAGGCCATAACGCCCAGCTTCATGAGCTGTTTGATTACCTCTGCCGCCGTTTTCTTCATGCGGGAGGCCAGCTCGCTGACCGAGATTTCGTCGCCCACCGTAATTTTAATGGGGGTGTTTTTAATTTTTTCCAGCTGAATGCGGCGCAGCTTGTCGGCCTCGTTCTCTGCCTTAGAGCGCTGGTTGCGGCGGTAGTTTTTAGAGCGCTGGTTGAGCTTTTGCTTGTGGGTGGCGTTGTCGCGAATGGAGCGCTCCGGCGCCAGATTGGTGTATTTTTCGTTGTATTTTTCCAAGTCCACATTGTCGCTGCGGGTGTTGATGTGCCGCACCGTGCCGGGGCCGCGGTTGGGCTGTACGCCGGGCTTTTTGGGGGGCTTGGCAGCAGGGGCTTTTGCGCCCGCACCCGCGCCCGCGCTCGCCGCTTTGGCGGGTTCGGCCGGTTTTTCGGCTTTACCCTCTGCTGCTTCCTCTTTGGCGGCAGGGGCTTTTTCCGCTTCTGCCGGCGGCTTGCCGCCGTTTTTCAGCATTTCGGCAATGGCCGCCTGTTTGGCCAGCAGCTCGGCCTTTTGGGCCTCTTTTTTCTCCCGCCGGGCCCGGCGAGCCTCTTCGCCCTGCCGAAAATACTCGTCAAAGCTTTCTACCGCTTTTTCCTGCGTAAAGGCCTCAAACACCAAATTGAGCTCCTCTTCGCTTAAAGCGGTCATGTGCTTTTTGGTTTCGCCGGTGTGGCGGGCGAGCAGTTCGATTACCCGCTTGTTGTTGGGTTCGCCAAAGTCTTTGGCGACCTCGTGCACCCGGTATTTTATCATCATCATATACGGTATCCTCCTACTTGATCAAGAGCATGGCCTGTTTGGCAAAGCCGGCGTCGGCAACAGAAACGGTTCCGGCGGGGGCGCCGATGGCCTGCGAAAGCTGCCGCCCCGTTTGGGGAATGCGCACCACCGGGCAGGCCGAGCCGCTGAAATGGCGCATTTCTTTTTCGGTTCGGGGGGCGACGTCGCTGGCCACCAACACCAGCGAGACGGCGCGGCGCTGCAGCGCCTCCCGCGTTTTTTCGGCCCCGATTACCAGCCGGCCGGCCCGGCGGCATAGCCCCAATAAAGAAAGCAGCCGGTCATTCATGAAGGCGTAATTCCTCCTCCATTTTACTGAATACCGCTTCGGGTATGGCCATAGAAAAGGCCTTTTCAAACCGGCGGGCTTTGCGGGCGGCCGCAAGGCAGGCGGGGTTGCGGCAAAGGTAGGCGCCCCGCCCGGGCTGTTTGGAGGTTAAGTCTAAAAAAACCTCGCCCGCTTGATTTTTGACCACCCGAATCAATTCGGTTTTGGGCTTCATTTGCCCGCACCCGCTGCACTTGCGCAGCGGCAGTTTGCGCGGTTTTTGCATGGCTGGCGTTTCCCCCTTTGGTTGTTGCAACAAACCCGGCTGCCGGGCGTTTAGGCTTCGTCCTCCGGCTGGTCTTCGCCGTAAAAGCCGCTTTCGGGGCGAATGTCTATCTTCCACCCCGTAAGGCGGGCGGCCAGCCGCACGTTTTGCCCCTTGTTGCCAATGGCGAGCGAAAGCTGGCCGTCCGGCACCGTAACGTGGCACACGCGGGAGCCGTCCGGTTCCATTTCTACCTTTAACACCTTGGCGGGGGAGAGCGCCTCGCCAATAAAGACCACCGGGTCGTCGGAATAGCGCACAATGTCGATTTTTTCACCCTCCAGCTCCTCTACAATTTTGGCAACGCGGGTACCGCGCGGGCCAATGCAGGAGCCAATGGGGTCGATTTGCTCGTCGTGCGAGAGCACCGCCATTTTGGTGCGGGAGCCCGCCTCGCGGGCGATGGCTTTTACTTCTATCACGCCGTCAAAAATCTCCGGCACCTCGGTTTCAAACAGCCGCTTTACCAGCCCCGAGTGGGTGCGCGAGAGCTTTACCTTTGGGCCGTGCTCGGTTTCAAATACGTCTACAATAAAGACCTTAATATGCTCGCCCTCGCGCAGTTCTTCGCCCGGCACCTGCTCAATTTTGGGCAACAAATACTCCGCCCCGCCAATTTGCAATGTGGCGTTGCCGGTGCGGGGGTCTACCGCGTGCACCACGGCAGAGACCAGCTCCTGATTTTTGCTCTGGAATTCCTCCATCGCCTGGCCGCGCTCGGCGTCGCGAATGCCCTGCCGAATGACGTGCTTGGCGGTTTGCGCCGCAATGCGGCCAAAAGCGCGGGTGTCGAGCGGAATGTCTACCGTGTCGCCCACCTTGGCGCTTTTTTTGTAAGTCTTGGCTTCCTCCGGCAGCAGCTCGCAGTCGGGGTCTTCTATTTCTTCTACCACAGTTTTGCGCACAAAGGCCTCAAAGGTTTTTTGCTCGCAGTCAATGTTGCAAAAAACCACGTCTTTGGAGCCGTAATCTTTTTTGACCGACACCACAATGGCGGCGGCAATTTTTTCTGCCAGATATTCCGCCGGAATGCCCTTTTCTTTTTCCATAAAAGAAAGCGCTTCAAAAAATTCAGTTTTGTTTGCGTTTGTCATTTTTGTTGGATTCCTCCTAATTCTCCTCTTCTATGCAAGTGAAGCAATCATCGTCTAAATCGTCTGCCAAATGCACGGCGGCCACGTCTGCCGGGGCAAAGCAAAGGGGTTCGCCCCCCTGCGGCTGAACGGTAACGCCGGTTTCATCTTTTGCGAGCAGCGTGCCCGTTACCGTTTTGCCAAGGCCCTCTGCCGCGCGGTAAAGTCGCAGGGTAACCGGGCGGCCGCGCATGGCGGCAAAGTGCTCCGGCCGGGTAAGCTCCCGGCAGAGGCCGGGCGAGCTGACCTCTAACAAATACGAGCGGTCAATCAAATCCGCCTGGTCGAGCGGGTCGTCTATCGCGCGCGAAAGGGCCTCGCAATCGTCTATGGTGACCCCGCCGGGTTTGTCGATGAAATAACGCAGGTACCATTCGGCGCCTTCTTTTACAAACTGTACGTCCCAAAGGGTAAGGCCGAGGGCGGCGGCGTAGGGCGCGGCCAACGCCTCTGCCTGCTTTACCACGGCGCCGGTTTTGTTTGCCATGTGGGGGTCGCTCCTTTGCGGCATGAAATAAAGATAAAAGAGCGGGTCGCCCCACTCTTTTACACACTCCTATCATCGCTATGCAGTATACCACGTTTTGCCGGTAAAAACAAGTCTTTTTGCCGCCAAAAGAAAGGAAGAAAAATTTTGGCTTTTTGTGCAAAATACCAAGGCAAACCGCCCCGCGCGGTGGGCGCGAGGCGGTTCTAAGGGGGAAACAGAACAAAACAGAAAGAAATGGAGGTTTGTTGCTGCGTATTCTTTTATAATCCCCTATTGTGAACAAACTGTGAAGAAACCGTGACGAAAGTGCAAATTCCGGCGGGGGAGGGGATTTTTCAAAACCGGTCGAGCACCCCAACCGCCCGCCGCAGCACCAGCAGCGCGTCGCGGGCGTCTATGGCTTCGTCCCGGTTGACGTCCGCCGCCAACTTCGCCTCGCCCTCAAGGGTGATAAGGTGCACGGAATGGCGCAGAATGTAGAGGGCGTCGGCGGCGTTGATGTTGCCGTCGCGGTTGACGTCGCCCGGGGTATAGGCCAGCTCGGTCGTAACGGTGAATCCCTCGCTCGCCTCGCTTGCCTTGGCGGTTTCGGTTTCTTTTACCCGCTGGTAAAAGGTGTAACTCTGGCCGGGCTGTAAGTCCCCAAAGGTCGGGCTGTCTTGCCAGTGCTCGCCGTCACGGCTGTATTCGCAGCCCGGGGCTTGCTGTAAGGTAACGGAATTAGCCGTTTTGCCTGCCAGCTGCGGCGCGGTCGGGGCGGGGGTAGTCGCCTTATCGGTCGTGACGGTGAATCCCTCGCTCGCCTCGCTTGCCTTGGCGGTTTCGGTTTCTTTTACCCGCTGGTAAAAGGTGTAAGTCTGACCGGGCTGTAAATTTTCAAAGTTCGGGCTGTCTTGCCAGTGCTCGCCGTCGCTGCTGTATTCGCAGCCCGGGGTTTGCTGCAAGGTAACGGAATTAGCCGTTTTGCCTGCCGGTTGCGGCGCGGCCGGGGCGGGGACGGTGGCCTTTTCGGTCGTAATCGTCAGCCCCTCGCTCGTCTCACTCGCCTTGGCGGTTTCGGTTTCTTTTACCCGCTGGTAAAAGGTGTAGGGCTGGCCGGGCTGCAAGTCCCCAAAGGTCGGGCTGTCTTGCCAATGCTCGCCGTCGCGGCTGTATTCACAGCCCGGGGCTTGCTGCAAGGTAACGGAATCCGCCGTTTTGCCCGCCAGCTGCGGCGCGGCAGGGGCGGGGGTGGTCGTTTTCTCAGTCGTCACCGTCAGCGCCGGGCTGGGTTTGCTCGCCCGGTCGGTTTCCGTTGCCGCCACGCGCTGGTAAAAAAGGTGGGTAGAGTGGGGGGCAAGGCCGCCGAACACGGGTTCCTTTTGCCACTCGCCCTCGTCCATTTTGTATTCATAGCCCGCCGTGGCCTGCAAGGTGACGGACTGGGCCGTTTTGGCGGTTACCACCGGCGCCTCCGGCACAAAGGGCTTGGCGGTTTTTACCACGTTGGCCGGGGTGTAGCCCTCTTGCAGCAGGCCGTCGGCGTTTACCGGGCTGTCTTTTGGCACCAGCAGCGTGTCGGCGTAATAGCCCTCGTCGCCGTTTGGCACCCAAACCGTCGTTTTGGGCGTAAGACCAGGCACTTCGCAGTCTTCGCCAATGGTAATGCGGGCCTCCGGCGTGCCTTCGTTGCTCGCCGCCGGTTGGCGGGCCATGACCGCTTTGCTGCCCTCTGCGGTGGTAACGGTAACGCCCCCGGCGTTAAGCGTAATGCTGCCGTCGTAGGCCGTAATGCCGTATTTGCCCTTGGCGGTGCAGTTTACCGTGGTGTCCGGCCCGTCTAATACAATATTGCCCTTGTCCGAGCGCAGCGAGGCGCTGCCAGAGTTTGCGGTGAGCGAGGCGGAATCGGCAATGGTAATATCCCCCTCGGCTTGCAGGCCGTAAATTTCTGCCTGTAAGTCGGCGCGGGTGCCCGCGCCGGAAAGGGCAACGCTTCCATTTTTTGCCCAAACTGCATTATATTTGGCTTGCGGCACCGTAAGGGTGGCGCAGCCGTTTACCGTAACGTCGCCCGCCGTGGCATAGAGCGCGTTGTTGGCGGTGGAGGCGGCGGTGAGGTTCGCCCCGTCGCCGAGCATTATATCACCGGCCCTGACGTACACCCCGCATAAGGGGGCGGTAAGGTTCACGTTTGTGCCCGCGCCCGTTACCGTTACGCTGCCCGCGGCGGTGTAGAGGGCGTTATCTACCACCGAAGTACCGGTCACCACCGCGCCGTCGCGAATGATAATATCGCCGGTGGCCTGCGCCGCGCAGTATTGCGCGTTTAGGGTGGTCACCGTGCCCGCGCCCGCTATCGTTACGTTGCCGGTCGCCCCGTAGCTGTAAAGGGTAGAGTGATTGGTGGAGGTAAAGTTGACTTCTGCGCCGCCGTCTATCAGAACGCTGGCGTTGTTGGAATAGGCGCCAATGCCCGGCATGTTGCCGGTAACGGTAGCGGCATTCGTAATATGCGCGTCTGCCCCCGCGTACAGGGCGTGGGTTCCGACGGTAAAATCGGCAACGGTAGAGGCATCGGTAATGGTAATGCCGCCGTTATCGGCATTGATTCCGGCATATTTGGCCGCCGGTACGGTGACGGTGGCCCCGCCGCTTACCGTAACGTCGCCGGTGGAGGTGTAAAAGGCGCTGTCTTCGGCAGAGCTGCCGGTTATTACCGCGCCGTCCGCTATGGTAATATTGCCGTAGCGCGCGTTAATGGCGCAGTAGTAGGCGGTAAGGTTCGCCACCGTGCCAGCACCCTGTACCGTAACGCCCTCGCCGGGGGTAAAAATGGCGCTGTCGGCGGTGGAGTCGGCGGTGACTTTCGCGCCGTCGCAAACGGTTACGCTGCCGGCCCCTTGCAGGCCGCAGTAGTAGGCGGTGAGGTTTGCCACCGTGCCGGCGCCGCGAACGGTTACCGCACCCCCTTCTAAGCGGGAGTAGACGGCCGAATTGCCCGAGTCAACGGTCACCTGTGCGCCGCCGTCTATGGTAATGCTGCCGTTTAACGATAAAATGCCAGCGTCGTCCGAATCCGCCGTAAAGGAGGCGCCGCCGGTAACGGTCACCCCGCCCGTGCCGTGTACGCCGCAGCCGCTGGCGTAGGTTTCTACCACGGTGCCCGGCCCGGTAAGGGTAATGCGGCCGTTTTCAGTATAAACGCATGTGGTGGGATAATATTCGTCCGCGCCGGTTTCATCGTCGTGCACATGCACCTGCCCCAAAGCCTTGGCGGTCAATCGGGTGTTTTGCAGGGTTATGTCGCCGCGCATGGCAAACAAGGCCACGTCGGCGGCAGAGTTGGCGGTTATCTCCGCCCCCTCTGTTTGTATGGAGCCGTAGGCGTAAAGGCAGACGCTTTTGCCCGAGAGGTCGTATCGGCCGCCGCGCAGGGTAAGGTTGGTAGCGCTGACGGCAGAAATGCCCTCGCCCGACCCCTCGCCGGTGGCGGCTTGAATGGTAAGGGAGGCCCCTTCTTCTGCCGCAAACAGAATGTCGGCGTTGCACACAATGCCAAAGGAGGGGGAGGTAATGGTGTTTTCGCCCACCAGCCGAATGGTGAGCAGCCCCTCGGCTTCGCCGTTCTCGTTCCAGTTGGTAAAATAGACGCCCACCCAGTTGGTTAAATGGGCGTTTTGCAGGGTCAGGGTTGCGCTGCTGTTGTCCCACTGAATGGTGCCGTCGTCGCTTAGGTAGTCGCCCTCAACGTCTACGCCGTTAATGTGGGCGTCCGAAATCTCGGCCGCCAACACGACGGGGCAGGCGAGGGTCAGCAGCAGGGCTGCCAACAGTAGGGCTAAGCATTGGGTGAATGGTTTTTTCATCGTCGTCACTCCCGCTTGGTTTCGGGCGAAGCGGCAGGGGAAGAAGAAAAGGAGGCCGCGCCGCACCGCCCGGTCTGGTTGTTTGCATTATAGCATAAAATCGGGCGGATAGCAAGGGGAAAATGGGGGGTTGGGAAAAAAATGGCCGGAGGTATGATGTTGCGCCTAACGGCGAAATGAAGCAGAGCCTGCGGTATGAATTTTAATCGTCCGCGCAGCGGACACCGCACTTCTTCACTATTCACTATACCATATTACCTCCCAAAAATCGGAACCGAGCGCGACCGCCGCCGGGGGCGGAAACAGGGAGCGCGTAGGGCTGTGCCGCAACACAGCGAATCA
>CANQGN010000033.1 GCA_947623215.1 uncultured Clostridia bacterium | reverse complement strand
CCCAAAGAGGGGCCGCTGCTGATAGCAGGGCTGGGCAACCGCGACATCACGCCGGACGCGCTGGGCCCCAAAACCGTTGCCCGCATTTTGGCCACCCGCCACATTGCCCCCGCGCTGGCCGACCGGCTGGGGCTGGGCGAGCTGCGGCCGGTTTCGGTTTTCTCGCCCGGGGTGCTGGGCAAAACCGGCATTGAAACGGCCGAAATTTTGCGGGGCATGGTGCAGCAAATTCGCCCGGCGGCGGTGGTGGTAATCGACGCGCTGGCCTCCCGGCGGCTTGCGCGGCTGGGCTGCACGGTGCAGCTGACAGACGCCGGCATTACCCCCGGCTCCGGCGTGGGCAACGCCCGCAGCGAAATTAACCGCCAAACGCTGGGCGTGCCGGTGGTGGCGCTGGGAGTGCCCACGGTGGTAGACGCCGCCACGCTGGCCTGCGACCTGCTGCAAAACGAAAACCGCCCCTCGCAGCAGGGGCTGCTGGGGGAAGCCGCCGAAATGATGGTGACCCCCCGCGAGATAGACAGCATGATAGAGCACGCGGCGGATTTGGTGGCGCTCTCTATTAACTGCGCGCTCCACCCCCACCTGCCGCCGGAGGTGCTCTCGGCGCTGGTATAACCCTGCGAAAGCTCGCATAAAGATAGAATAAAGGAAAGGGGGAAGGCGGCCATGAAACGAAGAAAACCGCTCGTCGCGCTGTGCGCCCTTGCAACCGCCGGGGCGTTGCTTTTTCATTCTTCCGCCCCCCTTATGGGGGTGGTTCGGCGGGCGGCCGCCCTTTCGGCCGCCTTGCAGCTGGCAGACGGTCTGCTGGGGGTTTGGGGGTCTGCCCCGGCAAGCGACGGGGGCGTCTCGCAGGCCGCTTCTTCCGCCGCCGCCGAATCGACCGCCAAAACGGCCTCCACGGCGACTGACGAGGTGGAGACTTCTTCTGCCCCCGCCGCCCCGCCAAAGGGGGTAGAAACCGGCAAGGTGCAAACCGCCACCCTGTCGCTTACCGCCGCCAACACCTCCGGCGGCGGGGTGCATGTAAGCAACAAAACCGATGTAAAGCTGAACCTCGCCGAGCTGCTTTCTAAGGGGCTGCCTTTTCCGGTAAACAAAACCAACAGCAGCAGCCCGCAGGTGCTCATTGTACATACCCACGCCACCGAAGCCTTTGCCGACGCCGACGCGGGCTACTACGTAAAGTCCGCCTCTACCCGCTCGACCGACGTAGAAAAGAACGTGGTGCGGGTAGGCCGGGCGATAGCCGAAACGCTGAAGGCCGCCGGCATTGCCACCCTGCACGACCAAACGCTGCACGACTCGCCCAACTACACCCGCAGCGCCGAGACCATTCGGCGGTATTTGCAGGAGTACCCCTCGATTCGGGTAGTGATAGACGCCCACCGCGACGCCATAGACAAAGACGACGACACCAAAATTAAGCCCACCGCCACCGTACAGGGCAAAAAGGCGGCGCAGGTGATGATTTTGGCGGGGTGCGAGACCGGCTCGGTAGAGGGCTTCCCCAACTGGGAGCAGAACCTGCGCGTTTGCCTGCTGTTACAGCGACGGTTAGAGGCCGACTACCCCGGCCTTGCGCGGCCGCTGCTGTTTAAGGCCTGCAAATACAACTTTGACCTGCTGCCGGGCTCTATGTTAATCGAAATCGGCACCGACGCCAACACGCTGGCCGAAGCGGTTTACTCCGGCGAGTTATTGGCCACGGCGCTGGCGAAGGTGCTAAAAGAATAGCAAAGAGAAAAAAAACGAACCCCCGGCGGCGAATCCCAAAAGATTCGCCGCCGGGGGAATGGCTGCAAAGGGCTTAATTGTTGATGGCGTTGGCGATGCGGTAAAGCTTTTCGTCAAACGCCTTTTCCATATTCAGCGCTTCGTAAATGTCGTAATCGACAATTTTCCCGTCTTTTTCGGCCACCACGCGGTTGCCGATGCCCTGCGCGAGCAGCTGCACCGCCTCGTAGCCCATTTTGCTGGCCGTTACCCGGTCGCGCACGCTGGGGCTGCCCCCCCGCTGCACGTGGCCCAGCACGGTGGCGCGGGTGTCGATACCCGTTTCGGTTTGAATGCGCCCGGCGAGCATATCGACCCCGCCTACGCCTTCGGCCACCACCACAATAAAGTGCTTTTTGCCGGTCTTTTTGGCCCGCATAATTTTGCCGATAATATCTTCTTCTACGTCAATTTTAATTTCGGGCACCACCACGGCGGTTGCGCCGCAGGCCACGCCGGAGTGCAGCGCCAAATACCCGGCGCCCCGCCCCATTACCTCTACCACCGTGCAGCGGTCGTGCGACTGGGCGGTGTCGCGCAGGCGGTCGACCATTTCCATACAGGTGTTGACCGCCGTGTCGAATCCGATGGAATACTCGGTGCTGGCAATGTCGTTATCTATGGTGCCGGGCACGCCCACGCAGGGAATGCCGTGCAGCGACAAATCGCGCGCCCCGCGAAAGGTACCGTCGCCCCCAATGCAAACAATGCCGTCAATCCCCTGCCGCTGGCAGGTTTGCATGGCGGTTTGCATTCCCTCTTCCTCGCGAAAGCGGGGGCTGCGGGCGGTGTAAAGCACCGTGCCGCCGCGGTGGATAATATCTGACACGCTGCGAATGTTCAGGTCGGTAATTTCATCGTCAATCAGGCCGTTATAGCCGCGTAAAATTCCTTTTACCTTCAGTCCCCTGTCTAATGCCGAGCGAACCACGGCACGCACGGCCGCGTTCATACCCGGTGCATCGCCGCCGCTGGTTAAAACGCCAATCGTGTTGATTTTCATAAGGCAACCCCTCCATTGGGACAAAATATTTCCTAACTGTTTCATTCTATCCGTCTAAGGGCGAAAAGTCAAGGTTTTTCACAAAAAAAGGTGTGAAAAAATTGAAAAAAAGCGAATCGGCCCGTCCCTTACGGCTCCCAATAAACGCCCCCCTCGCCCAGCAGCGAGCGCAGCTCGCGCAGCATGGGTTCGTTTGGGGTAATAAACCGCTCGCGGGGGACGAGCAGCCGCTTGCCGCTTTGGCGCAGCTTTAAATAGACCGGCGTATCGCCCGGAAAAAGCGAGAGCAGGGCAAAGCAGCGCTCGGCCGCTTCGCACTCGGTAGAGTCGAGCAGCAAATGCAGCCCGTGCAGCCGCCCGGGGGCGGGGGGTTCTGCCGCCGCCGGAGCGGGCGTTTGTACCGCCGCCTTAGCCGGGTCGCCCGGCCGGTCGACCGACTCGGCTATTAGGGCCGGGGGGCGTTCCTCGCGCAGCGAAAGCCGCCCGGTCACCCGGCACACCGCCCCCTCGGTAAGCAGCGGGCGGGCGGACTGGTAGGTTTTGGGAAAGAGCACCAGCTCCATGCTGCCGGTTTCATCCTCCGCCGTGGCGTAGGCCATGGTTTCGTTCTTTTTGGTTAAAGCGGTGCGCAGCCCGTTTACCATGCACAGCAGGCTGACCCGCCCGCCGTCCGCCCCCGCGGCGGCCTCGCCCGTAAAGTGGGCAATGCGCGCCCCCGTTTTTTCGCCCGGCGTGCGGTAGCCTTGCAGCGGGTGGCCGGACAAATACAGCCCCACCGTTTCTTTTTCCATGCGCAGCAGGGTTTCGCGGTCAAATTCCTCCGCCGGGGGCACGGGGGGCTGCTGCCGGGCGCCGGGGGCGTCAAACAGCCCCAGCTGCCCGGCCACGTTGTCGCGCCGCTCTTGCTGCAAGGCGGCAAGCAGGGAGTCCACCGCCAGCAGCATGGGGCGGCGGCCGACGCCAAAGCAGTCCATAGCGCCGCTGCGAATGAGGCTTTCTACCGCCCGGCGGTTGAGCTCCCGCCCTTGCAGGCGGCGGCAAAAATCCGCCAAATCGGTAAAGGGCCCGCCGGTTTGGCGGCTTTGCAAAATGGCGTCTATCAGCCCCGCGCCGATGTTTTTAACCGCCAGCAGACCAAACACAATGTCGCCCCGGTGCACCGTAAAGTCGCGGCCGCTTCGGTTTACGTCCGGCGGCAGCACCCGAATGCCGCGCAGGGCGCACTCGTGCAAATATTCCGCCATTTTGTCGGTACTGTCTATTACGCTGGTGAGCAGCGCGGCAAAATAGGCCACCGGGTAGCGGCACTTCAGGTAGGCGGTTTTGTAGGCCACCATGGCGTAGGCCACGGCGTGCGATTTGTTAAAGGCGTAAGAGGCAAAGTCTACCATACCGTCAAAAATGCGGTTTGCCGTCTCTTCCGCCGTGCCCCGCTCTACCGCGCCCGCTACAAAGGAGGCCCGCTCGCGCTCCATCACGTCGTGCTTTTTTTTGGCCATGGCGCGGCGCACCACGTCGGCATGGCCGTAGCTGTAGCCCGCCACCGTGCGGCAAACCTGCATCACCTGCTCCTGGTAGACTAAGCAGCCGTAGGTCACCCGCAAAATAGGCTCCAACGCGGGGATGAGGTACTGAATGCGCTCGGGGTTGCGGCGATTGTCTAAATAGGTTTGAATGGATTTCATCGGCCCCGGGCGGTAGAGCGCCAGCGCGGCGGTTAAATCTTCAATTGTGGTGGGGCGCAGCCGGGTGAGCAGGCGTTTCATACCGGCCGACTCAAACTGAAACACCCCCAGGCTGTCGCCCTTTGCCAGCATTTCGTACACCGCCGGGTCGTCCTCCGGTAGGTTCTCAAGCGAAAAATCGGGTTCGGTTTCGCATATCGTCCGCCGGGCAGTTTCCATGACCGTCAGGTTGCGCAGCCCCAACAAATCAATTTTTAACAGCCCCAGTTCTTCCAGCGTGGTCATGGGGAACTGGGTCACGGGCGAGTCGTCCCCCCGCGCCAGCGGCACGTACTCTACCACCGGGCGGCGGGTAATCACCACCCCCGCCGGGTGGGTAGAGGCGTGGCGGGGCATTCCCTCTATGCGCATGGCCATGTCTATTACCCGGCGGGCTTCCTCGTCCTGCTCGTACAAAGCGGCGAGCTCCGGCGATTCCTCCAGCGCCTCGCGCAATGTAATTTTTAACCGGCCGGGCACCAGCCGGGCAATTTTGTCGCCGGTTTTGTAGGGCAGATCCATTACCCGGGCCACGTCTCGCACGGCGGCCTTGGCCGCCAGCGTGCCGAAGGTGACGATTTGCGCCACGTGCCCCGCGCCGTATTTGCGCACCAGATAGGCCACAATTTCTTCTCGCCGCACGTAGCAAAAGTCTATGTCAAAGTCGGGCATACTCACCCGCTCGGGGTTTAAAAAGCGCTCAAACAGCAGCTGGTAGCGAATGGGGTCTACCCCCGTAATGCCAATGCAGTAGGCCACCAGACTGCCCGCGCCGGAGCCCCGCCCCGGCCCCACCGGAATGCCCTGCTCGCGGGCGTAGCGAATAAAGTCCCACACAATGAGGTAATAGTCTACGTAGCCCATTTTTTCTATAACCGAAAGCTCGTATTGCAGCCGGTCGGTTACTTCTGCCGGCGGGGCGGGGCCGTAAAGGCGGCGCAGCCCCTCTTCGCTCATTTGCCGCAAAAAGGCGGCGTGGTCGCCCGCCAGCGGAAAGGCCGGCAGCTTTAACTCGCCGAAGGTAAAGCTTACCCGGCAGCGCTCGGCAATGCGCAGGGTGTTCTCTATTGCCTGCGGCGTATCGGCAAACAGCGCCGACATTTCATCGGCGGATTTGACGTACATCTGGTCGCCGGTATTCGCCGCCAGGCCGCCGGCGTCGGTTAAGGTGGTGCCGGTTTGCAGGCAAAGCAGCACCCGCTGCATGTGGCGGTCCTCTTTTGTTAAGTAATGGCAGTCGTTGGTGGCCACCAGCGGAATGCCCGTTTCGGCCGCAAGCGAGCGCAGCAGCGGCAGCAGCCGCAGCTGGTCGGGCAGGCCGTGGTTTTGCAGCTCTATATAATAGCCCTCTGCCCCAAACACGCTTTGGTACCAGCGGGCGGCGGCCTCTGCCCCCGGGCGGTCGCCGGCCAGCAGCTTTTGGGCTACCTCGCCCGCCAAACAGCCGGAGAGGGCAATTAGCCCCTCGTGCCAGCGTTCCAGCAGCTCGCGGTCTACCCTTGGCTTGCCGTAAAAGCCCTCTGTTTGGGCGGCGGAGACCAGCCGCATTAAATTCTGGTAGCCCGTGTTATTCTCGCACAGCAGCACCAGGTGGTAAGGGTGGTCGTCTACCCCATGGCTGCGGCCATGGCGCGAGCGAGGGGCCACGTAAACCTCGCAGCCGATGATGGGGCGAATGCCCGCCGCAACAGCCGCCTTGTAAAACTCTACCGCGCCAAACAGCGCGCCGTGGTCGGTAATAGCCACGGCCGTTTGCCCCATGGCTTTGAGCGCGGCCATGAGCTCGTGAATGCGGCAGGCGCCGTCGAGCAAACTGTACTCGGTATGCAAATGCAAATGCACAAACTCCGCCATGGCGCACCCTTCCTCCTTCTCATCATTTACAAAAAATCGCCCTTAAGGCGAGGGACGGCGTGTGTTTGACTCCCCTCGCCTTAACCGGGCGATTTTTGCTTCTCCGTTACAACCGCCTCGGCAATTGCTACCACGCGGGCCAACCGGTGATTCACCCCCGAACGGCTAAGCGGTTCGGCCAGCATTTGGCCCAGCTCGCTCAGCGAGGCCTCGGGGTTTTCCCGCCGCAGGCGGGCGACCTCTTGCAGTTCTGTCGGCAGCGCCGAAAGACCGGCCGTTTGCTCTAACCGCTCTATGGCTTGCAGCTGCCGCCGCCCGGCCTCTAACGATTTGCTTAAATTGGCCGTTTCGCAATTAGTCGCCCGGTTGACCCGGTTGCGCAGCTGTTTCATCATTTTTACTTCCATCAGCGCCAGGCTGCTGCGGGTGGCCTGCATGTAGGTAAGGGCGTCTTCTATGGACTCGCTCTCTTTATAATACACCACGTAGCCGCCCCCCCGCTGGGTTAATTTGGGGCGAGAGAGCGCCTCGGCCAGCAGCAGGGCCACGTCAAACGCCAAATGGTACTTCCCGGCGGCGAATTCTAAATGGTAGGCCCGCTGGGGGTCGGTTACGCTGCCACAGGCCAAAAAAAAGCCCCGCAAAAAGGCCGCCGGGCAGGCGTCTTCTTCAAAATTGGCGCGGTTGACCCGCAAAAAGGGTTCGTCACCCGTGTGGCCAAAGCGTTCCAGCACCGCGCGGCAGGCGGCGGGGTCGGCCACCCGCACCCGAAACAGCCCGCCCCCCTTTGGGGCGGCGGGGGCGACCAAAACGCCGCATACTTCCTCTAACAGCTTACAAAAACGGCGGGCCACCGCTTCGCTTTCGGTTTTCAGCACCACCCCGACGGCGGAGGCCTGGTAGCCGCCCAGCAGCAGGCCGTAACACTCTGCCTTGCGGCAGCAGGCGTTTTCGGCCCACACCCCGCAAAGCTCTTTTTTTACTTCTCCCGCAAAGCTCATGCCGGGCGCACCTTGGCAATGTCGCGGTGGAGCGCCGCCGCCTTCCACTCTCGCTCATTCAAATGGCGGCAAAGCGTTTCGGCAATGGCGACCGAGCGGTGCCGCCCGCCGGTGCAGCCCACGGCCACCACCAGCGAGCTTTTGCCCTCTTCGGCATAGAGCGGCACCAAATAATCCACCAGCTCGTACAGCCGCATTAAAAAGCCCTGCGTTTCTTCCTGCCCCAGCACGTAGTCCGCTACCTCCTGCTGCAAGCCGGTTAGGGGGCGCAGCGCCTCTACGTAAAAGGGATTGGGCAGGCAGCGCACGTCCAGCACCATGTCGGCCTCTGACGGGGTGCCGTACTTAAAGCCAAACGACAGGCACTGAATGCTCATGCCCCGTATGGCGTCGCCGAGGAAGAGCTCGCTTACCCGCTCTTTTAGCTGGGCGGGCGAAATGCCGGTGGTGTCGATTACATAATCGGCCTCGCCCCGCAGCGGTTCCAGCAGCGCCCGCTCGCGCTGCACGGCGGCGGTCATGGAGCCCCCGCACTCGTTTTGCAGCGGGTGGCGGCGGCGGGTCTCTTGAAAGCGGTTGTAAATGACCTCGTCGCTGCACTCTAAAAAGAGAATTTTATAGGGCAGCTTTTGGGCGGTTAAGGCAGAAAGCGCCCCCACCAGCCCCTGAAAGAGGTAGCCGCCTCTGGCGTCTGTTACCACCGCCACCTTCTCCATGTGTTCGTCGGTGCACAGGCGGTAAAATTTTTCAATTAAAGAGGGCGGCATATTGTCTACGCAGAAAAATCCAATATCCTCCAGCGCGTCTACCGCTTTGGATTTGCCGGAACCGGACAGTCCGGTTACCAGTATAAATTCCATGCTTCCGTCCTCCTTCTTTTTGCTAACGCAGCACCCGAATCTCTCGCTTAAGCTTGACCCCGGTGCAGTCAAAGACCGTTTGCTCGATTTTTTCCATTAAACGAATCACGTCACTGGCGGTGGCGTTGCCCCGGTTAATAATAAACCCGGCGTGCTTTTCGCTTACCTGCGCGCCCCCCACGGTGCAGCCCTTCAGCCCGCACTGCTCGATGAGCGCGCCGGCATAGTGGCCACGCGGCCGCTGAAAGGCGCTGCCGGCGCTGGGGTATTCCAGCGGTTGTTTGGCGCGGCGGCGGTCTAACAGTACGTCCATATTCTGGCGAATGGTCTCGGCGCTGCCGGGCAGCAGCCGCAGGGTGACCCCGGTAATAATGGCGCCGTTTGTTTGGTAAGCGCTGGTTCGGTAGCCCAGCGCCGCCTCTGCTGCCGTACAGCTTTGCCGCTCGCCCGCCTGGGTTACCTGCTCGCAGCTTTCCAGCCGGTCGGCAAAGCAGCCGTCGTAAGCGCCGGCGTTCATATACACCGCGCCGCCGGCCGTGCCGGGTATGCCCCAGGCAAATTCCAGCCCCGCGAGCGAATGCTCCAGCGCAAAGGCGCACAGGCGCGACAGCCGTACCCCCGCCCCGCAGGCAATGCGGCAGCCGTCCAGCAGCTCCAAGTCGTTTAGTCCCCCGGTGCTCAGCACCGCGCCCCGCAGGCCGTAGTCTGGCACCAGCACGTTGGAACCGCCGCCCAGCACGGTAAGCGGCAGTTCGTTTTGGGCGCAAAACGAAACCAGCGCCGCGCACTGCTCAGCCGAGACGGGCTGCAAATATAAATCCGCCGGGCCGCCGATTTTAAAGGTGGTGTGCTCTTTCATGCTCTCTTGCCGGGTGGCAAGGCAGCCGATTTGCCCGGCAAAGGCTTGCAGACGGTCGAGTGCTTCCACGTTCGCTTCCCCCTTCGCTGGTAGAAAAAGCCGCCTTTAAGGCAGCCGGTAAAGCCCGGCCGCGCCAATAATACCGGCGTCGTTGCCCAAAGCGGCGGCGCACAACCTAGTGCGCTGGGGCAGCAATTTGTTGTAATCGGCCGCCCGTACCCGCTCGCGCAGCGGCGCTAACAGCGTTTCGCCCTCGTTGCAAATGCCGCCGCCTATGGCAATGCAGTTGGGCTGAAAAATATTCACCAGACTGGTCAGCCCGCAGGCGAGATAATCTAAATAAGCTTCTACCACCGCTTTGGCGGTTTCGTCGCCCGCCCGCATACCGTCAAACGCGGTGCGGCCGTTGACCCGCCGCCCGCCGTCTGACAGCCGCCAGAGCTGCGACTCGGGGTGCTGCTCCATAGCGGCGCGGGTTTGGCGGGCGAGCGCGGTGGCAGAGGCGTAAGCCTCAAAACAGCCGCGGTTGCCGCAGGTGCAGGCCTCGCCGTCTTTTACCATAATCATGTGGCCCAGCTCGGCGCCCGCATGGTTAAAGCCGCCGTAAATTTGGCCGTTTAACACCACGCCGCCCCCCACGCCGGTGCCGAGGGTAATCATCACAAAGCTTTCCGCCCCCGGGCCCGCACCGGCCAGCGATTCGCCGTAAGCGGCGGCGTTGGCGTCGTTTTCCAGTCGGCAGGGCAGCCCGCCGAGCAAGCCGGTCAGCAGCGCGGCGAGGGGCGTGTTGCGAAAGGGCAGATTGTTGGCATAGCTTACAATGCCGGTCGCCGGGTCTACGCTGCCCGGCGCCGCCACGCCAATGTCTGCCGCATCTATCAGCGCGGCGCCGGCGTCTTCTACCGCCAGCTTTACCGCTTTGGCCATATCCTCTGCCAGCGCCTCGGCCGGCAGCGTGGGGTCGGTTTTTAACCGCCCCCGCCCCACAATGCGGTTGTTTTCGTCTACGGCGCCAACGGCAATGTTGGTGCCGCCCAAGTCTACTCCAATATGCAGCATAGTGTTTGCCTCTCCCTTTTTTGGTATCAAACTTCGGCGGGGTTTAAAAGGCCGCCCAAATACTTTTTTCTTCTTCGGTAACCGGCACGCCGCTGTCTATGCCTAAGCGGTTAAGCAGCTCCTGCGCCGAATTGTAGCCCATTTTCTTTTGGCGGTTGTTCATGGCCGCCACTTCAATAATCACCGCAAGGTTGCGCCCGGGCTTGACCGGAATGGTAACCGAGGGCACCGAAAGCCCCAAAATTTCGGTGGTTTCGTTTACAATGCCCATGCGGTCGTACACCTTTTCGGCGTCCCATTGCTCTAACTGAATCACCAAATCAATTTTTTCGGTCAGCTTCACCGACCCGATGCCGAAAATGCGGCGGGCGTTGATGATGCCGATGCCCCGCAGCTCAATAAAATGGCGAATATTCTCCGGCGCGGCGCCCACCAGCGTGCGGCTGGAAACCCGCCGAATTTCTACCGCGTCGTCGGCAATTAGCCGGTGGCCGCGTTTGATGAGCTCTATGGCCGTTTCGCTTTTGCCCACGCCGCTTTCGCCCAGCATTAAAATACCATCGCCGTACACCTCTACCAGCACGCCGTGGCGGGTAATGCGGGGGGCCAGCCGCACCTTTAAGTAAGAGATTAAGGCGGCCGAAAAGGCCGAGGTTTCCTCCCCCGTGCGCAGCAGCGGCACGCCGTAGCGCTCGGCAGCGGCGGTCATGCAGGGCGAAACCTCTAAATTGCGGGCCACCACCACCGCCACCGGCCGGCGGGCAAAAAAGGCCTCGGTGCGGGCGGTTTGCTCTTCCGGCGAAAGGCGGGTTAAATACTGAATTTCGTTCATGCCGAGCAGCTGAATGCGCTGCGGCTCAAAATAATCGTAATAGCCCGCAAACTGCAAGCCCGGTCGGCTGATGTCTGACAGTTCAATCGCAACCGTGGTATCTTCCGTGCAGCCGCACAGAATCTCCAGCGAAAACTCCTGAATAATATTTTTGAGCGAAACCGAATACTGGTTTTGCATACCGTCCCCTCCCGTGATTGGTGCGGCCCCCGCGCCTAGTATGATACCCACGCGCCGGGAAGTCTCTTTTATTATACCGCATTTTGCGCCGTTTGCCAACACCTTTTTTGCCGACAAAAACCGCCCCCTTAAAAAAACAAGCCCCGCGCGCAGCCTTAGCTGCTTGCAGGACTTGGATATTTTGGTTTTTGCGCCGTTTTTACAGGCTTTCGCGCAGGGTGCGCAAAAAGCGCACGGCCTCGCGAATATCCCCCGCCGGGTCGTTGCCGGTTTCGCGCTCTACCGTTAAAAAGCCGCGGTAGCCCGCCTCTTTCAGCGCCGCCAAATAAGCGGGAAAATCCACCCCGCCCTGCCCGAGCGGGCGTTCCTCAAAACTGGGAGAGGCGCGCAGCTCGTCTTCCGTGCGCACGCCGTACACCACCTCGGGGTCGCGGTAGGTAAGCTGCACGCCGTCTTTGGCGTGGGTGTGCACCAGGTACTGCCGCAGCCGTCGCACCGCGTACACC
>CANQGN010000032.1 GCA_947623215.1 uncultured Clostridia bacterium | reverse complement strand
CTCTATGCAGCCGCAGCATGTAGAGCTCATACAGCCGGGTGAGGGCAAGGTCGTAGACAAAAAACATGGCGTTGCCGCCGACCAGCAGCACCAGCAGAGTGTACTTGCCAAAGTCGCCCAGCCCTTCAAACGGAATAGAAAAGACAAATTGCAGCACCAAATACGCCGCTACCACCGCCGCGTTAAAAAGCAAAAACTTGCACAGGTACTCTATGGCGCGGCTGGGCAGCCGCTCGAGGGACGACTTCGCCACCGGGTAGTAGCCGAAAAAGGCGACGAACATAAGCGCCGCCTCTTTTTCACACAGCAGCAGCGACAAAAAGGCCGCCGTGCCGTAACATCCCAGCGCCCAGCGGGGGCCCAGCTCTGCCAGCACTACCATAAAAATGGCCCCGGCCATGGCCGGCAGGGCGTAGGTCATGTAGGGAAAATAGGCCATAAACATCAACACCACCGCAAGGGCGCTCAGCACCCCGCAGAGGGTAATACGCCGGCTTTTCTTCATGCTCGCATCCCTTCCTCCCACCGTTTAGCAGCAGGGTATAAAATCGCCGCCCATGCACTCGCAGCAACAGTCGGTGCAAATTAAGGCGTTGCAAACGTCGCAGGCAGAGCAGGCGGGCATTCCCCCACCGGTTGGGCGGGTGCGGTAAGCGCCGGTATTCTGGCGGCGGTTCATGTGCTCCAGTGCACCGCGATATTCGGCGTTTTGGGGATCCATGCGGCAGGCGGTGGCGTAGTTTGAGTAAGCGTCGTCGTACCAGCCGCGGCTGTAAAGCACGTTGCCGGAAAGGTAGTACCACCGCGCCGTGCGGTTGCTCACCGGCACGGCATCGAGCATCAGCTGGGCCTGCTCGTACTGGGCGGCCTGAATGAGCCGGGTGATTTCCGGAAAATCGTCGCCCCCCACCGGTGCGCTTTGGTAGGCGGCCGAGTCCCCGGCGGGCTGCTTGCGCCCGGCAATAATGGCGTCATACGCCGCGTTGATTTCTTCCATTTTATTTTGCGCCAAGTCTTTCAGTGGGCTGTCTTCATACTGGTCGGGGTGGTACTTGCGGGCCAGCTCACGGTAAGCGGCCTTGATTTCTTCTTCGGTGGCCTCGGGCGATACGCCAAGGATTTCATACGGATTGCTCATGGTTAGGAACCCCTCCTGATAACGGAATTTTGCACGTCCTCCAACCCCAAAAACAAAATGTTGCGCAGGATGGGAGAAAAGTTCTTTTGCGGTAGTAAATCGTAAGAGCGACAGGCTTCGTCTAAACACACGTTGGCCTGTTTTTTGGCAAATTCGGCCGCTTCTTCAAAGCTGCACCCCTGCCCCAGCCGCCGCAAATAGGGGTTTACCCGGCCCCGGCGGCGGTCGTCTGCCAAATCGTCTAAAGCGTCGAGCAAATACACCCATTTGCCCACGTTGTACCCCACGCTTTGCAGCACCCGGGCGCGATCGGTTTGCGCAACGCCCAGCGCCAGCAGCCCGGCAAGGCAGCGGGCGGTGGGGTCAGCCAGCGCGTCCACCCCGGCGGCGGGGGTTTGCTCTGCCGCGCACTGGGCGCGGTCATACTGTGCGGCCAAGTCGGCCGCCGCCGGGTAGCGCGCCGCCGCCTTTTTTTGCCAGCGGGCGGCAAAGGGGCGAAGGGGCAGCAGCGCCAGCCGCCGCCAAAAGCCGTCGTCCCGTTTATCGTCCGCCAGCTTGCGGGTAAACAGCAGCATAGAGACCGCCGCCGCGTAAGAGAGCGAGTCGTCGCCGCAAAGCACGCGGTTGCAGCGGGCGAGGGGGTTATAAGGGCAGCGCCCCTTTTGCACCGAAACGGCGCTTTCTGCCGCCGCCATGCGCAGCATGGCAAAAAAGGCGGCGTCGTATTGCAACGTAAAGCGGGCAAACAGGCCGTAGTCACACCGCAACTGGCGGCAAATGGCGCAGTAAACCGCCTTGTAGGCGTCGTACTCACGTATTTTCAGTTCCGGTTTAAAGGGCTTAATATAACCGAACATAACCCCTCCGCAGTGGTGATTTTGGAGTAGTATACCACATTCCGCGCCAAAAGAAAATATTTATTTTTGGGCGAGCAGCTCTTTTAAGTAGCGGCCGGTGTAAGAGTCCGGGTGCTCCGCCACTTCCTCCGGCGTACCGGCGGCCACCACGCGCCCCCCGCCGGAGCCGCCCTCCGGCCCCATATCCACAATATAGTCGGCGGTTTTAATCACGTCCATATTATGCTCGATAATCACCACGGTGTTGCCGGCGTCTACCAGCCGGTGGAGCACGGTGAGCAGCTGGTGCACGTCTGCCGTGTGCAGGCCTATGGTAGGTTCGTCTAAAATATAAATGGTGCGGCCGGTGGGGGTTTTGCAAAGCTCGCTGGCCAGCTTTACCCGCTGGGCCTCGCCCCCCGAAAGGGTGGTGGCCGACTGCCCCAGCTTAATGTAGCTTAGCCCCACGTCGCACAGCGCCTTTAGCTTGCGGTAAATGCGGGGAATGGGGGCAAAAAAGGCCAGTGCTTCTTCCGCCGTCATTTCCAGCACGTCGTGAATGCTCTTGTCTTTATAGCGCACCTCCAGCGTTTCGCGGTTGTAGCGCTTGCCCTTGCAGACCTCGCAGGGCACGTACACGTCCGGCAAAAAGTGCATTTCTATTTTTAAAATGCCGTCTCCCTGGCAGGCCTCGCACCGGCCGCCCTTTACGTTAAACGAGAACCGCCCGGGGCCGAAGCCGTGGGCTTTTGCCTCCGGCGTGGAGGCAAAGAGGTCGCGAATGTCGGTAAACACGCCAATGTAGGTGGCGGGGTTCGAGCGGGGGGTGCGGCCAATGGGCGACTGGTTAATGTCGATCACCTTATCCAGATATTCCAGCCCGTAAATGGCGGTGTGCCGCCCCGCCTTTTTGCGGGCGCCGTTTAGGGCGTTGGCGAGATTTTTGTAAAGCACCTCGTTTATCAGCGACGACTTGCCCGACCCCGAAACCCCGGTAACGCAGGTAAAGGCGCCAAGGGGAAAGGCAACCTCGACCGACTGCAAATTGTTCTCTGCCGCGCCGGTCACCCGCAGCACATGGCCGCTCCCCGCCCGCCGGGCGGTTGGCACCGGAATGCTTTTGCGGCCCGAGAGATAATCGCCGGTGAGCGAGCGGGGACAGCGCATAATGGCGGCGGGAGTTCCGGCGCACAAAATCTCGCCCCCGTGCACCCCCGCGCCGGGGCCGATGTCTACCAAATAATCGGCCGCCAGCATGGTTTCTTCGTCATGCTCTACCACCACCACGGTGTTGCCGAGGTCGCGCAGCCGCTGCAGGGTGGCAATGAGCTTTTGGTTGTCGCGTTTGTGCAGGCCAATGCTGGGTTCGTCTAAAATATAGAGCACGCCGGTAAGGGAAGAGCCGATTTGGGTGGCAAGGCGAATGCGCTGCGCCTCGCCCCCCGAAAGCGTGCCGGAAGACCGCGCCAGCGTAAGGTAGCCCAGCCCCACGCTTTGCAAAAAGCCCAGCCGCTCGCGAATTTCTTTAATCACCCGCTCGCCCACCAGCCGCTCGCGGTCGGTTAAGGGCAGGGCGTCAAAAAAGGCCAGTAAGTCCTCTACCGGCATACAGGTAAGCTGGTAGATGTTTTGCCCGCCCACCGTAACGGCAAGGGATTTTTCATTCAGTCGCGCGCCGTGGCAGGTGGGGCAGGGCTGCTCGGTCATGTAGCTTTCTATATCCTCGCGGGCGTAAAGGCTGGTGGTCGATTCATACCGCCGCTCTAAATTATTGACCACCCCTTCAAAGGCGCCGAGGGTCTCTGTCATGCGGCCGGCGACCTCTCGCCGCAGGGGGATTTTGCGCCCGCCGGTGCCGTACAGCAGGGCGTTTGCCCCGTCTTTCGGCAGCTCGCAAAAGGGGGTATCCAGCGAAAAGCCGTAGGCCGCCGCCACCCCTTCAAAATACATTTTGGCAATGGCGCCAAAGGAGCCGTTCATGCTCCACCCGCTGGCCTTAATGGCCCCCTCGTTTACCGAGAGCAGGCGGTTGGGAACGATGGAGTCTGGGTCAATTTTTAAAAAGCAGCCCAGCCCGTCGCACTTGGGGCAGGCGCCAAAGGGATTGTTAAACGAGAACATGCGGGGGGCGGGTTCCTCCATGCTCACCCCATGCTCCGGGCAGGCGTAGTCTTGGCAAAAGCGCTCTTCTTCTCCCCCCACCACGTCTACCAGCAGCTGGCCGCCCCCGGCCGCCAAGGCAGTCTCTACCGAATCGGCCAGCCGCCGCCGAATAGAGGACTTGACCACCAAGCGGTCTACCACAATTTCAATGGTATGCTTGCTATTTTTATCCAGCTTCAGCTCTTCCGACAAATCATAGAGCGAACCGTCTACCCGCACGCGGGCGTAGCCGCTGCGGCGGGCGGATTCCAGCTCTTTTTTGTGCTCGCCCTTGCGGGCGCTCACAACCGGAGACAGCAGCTGAATTTTCGTGCCCTCCGGCAGCTCCAATATGCGGTCTACCATTTGGTCGACCGTTTGCTGGCGAATCTCTCGCCCGCAGACCGGGCAATGGGGAATGCCGATGCGGGCAAAGAGCAGCCGCAGGTAATCGTAAATTTCCGTTACCGTGCCCACGGTAGAGCGGGGATTTTTAGAGGTGGTTTTCTGGTCAATGGAAATAGCGGGCGACAGCCCTTCTATGCTGTCTACCTCCGGCTTTTCCATTTGCCCCAAAAACTGCCGGGCGTAAGAGGAAAGCGACTCCATATACCGCCGCTGACCCTCGGCATAGAGGGTGTCGAACGCCAGCGAAGACTTGCCGGAGCCCGAAACGCCGGTAAAAACCACCAGCTTGTTGCGGGGAATGGTGAGGTTGACGTTTTTGAGGTTGTTTTCTCTGGCGCCTTGAATGATGATTTTATCGTTTGCCATGGTTTATCCTTCGTTCTGCGTAAAATGCCGGGTAAAAGCCGCCCACTCGCCCTGCGGGTTTTGAATGTGCCCCTCGCACCGCACCGGCGGCAGCGGAGCTACCCCTTCGGGGAAGCGCTGGGTAAAGTCGCGCACAAACAGCCAGTCAATGGTTACCTCCGGGTCGATTTGCAACGTCAGCGCCCGGCTTTCCGTTTGCTCGGTACGGTGGACGTTTTGCAGGGTAACCGACCCGCAGCGCACCCCACGGACGAACCAGATGACGGGATTCTCGTTCGGGTCTTGCGGCGGTTTGGAGCAAAACACGCCGTCTACCGAAATATTGTCAAACCACACCGCCGCCCCGGGGTGCACGTTGTGGTGGGTAAAAGAGACGCCGTAGTAGCGGTAGGTGCCGAACACGTTGCGAATTTGCACGTTGCGCATGGGGTTCCCGCAAGAGAGCAGCCGCACGGCGGTGTAGCCGTTCTCTGAATAGAGCCCGTCTACCAGCACGTTTTCTATGGGGCCGGAAGAGCTTTCGTACGCAAAGGCGTCGTCGCAGTTTAAGGCCACCAAATCGTCGTTAGTAGCGCCTTTAATATCGCATATGCGGCCGTTTTTGGCCGCCCCCATTACGTGCACGCCGTCCATATTGGGGCGCAGCTGGTTATAGTCAAAGGTAATATGCTCAACCGTAAAATTTTCTACGTTGGAAAGGGTAAGGCCAAAGCTCTCTGGATTTTTCACCGTGAGGTCGTGCAAATGCAGGTTTTGCACCCCCACAAACCAGGTAAGCACCCCAAAGTAGGCGTTGTCGTCATACGCCTGCATGGCCTGCCGCCGCTCTAACGGCAGGCGGGTTTGGCCTTCGTTGTTCCCGTCCCACACGCCGCCGCGCAGGGTAATGTTGCGGTTGCCGCTCCGCTGTTCCTTTTTATCGTTTAGTAAAATAGCACAGTTGGCGCCATCTGCCAGCCGCATGACCGCGCCGGGGGCGAGGGTGAGGCAGGTGTTATCGTGTATCACCAGCGGGCGGGTGACCAAATACAGGCCGTTTGGCAGCGTTACTTCGCCAGTCTCGCCGTCTAACAGCTGCTGCAAAACCGGCGTATCATCGTGGCGGCCGTCTGCGGCCAGTTTTTGGTAAAGCTTCTCTTTTTTCATCGGTTCCCTCTCCTTTCAGCTGGGCAATGCGGTCGCGCAGGGCGGCGGCCTGTTCAAACTCCAGCATTTTGGCGGCCGCCCGCATTTCTTTCTCCAGCCGCTGCAAAACGGCCTGCTGCTCGCGCTTTGGCAAGCGGGCAAAGCGTTCGTCTTCGCCCGCCGCCGGTTTGGCAGAGATTTCCAGCACGTCGCGCACGTCTTTGATAATGGTTTTGGGCACAATGCCGTGCTCGGCGTTGTATTGCTGCTGCACCCCGCGCCGCCGTGCGGTCTCGGTAATCGTTTGCTCCATGGCGGGGGTTACAAAGTCGGCGTACATAATCACCTGGCCGTTAGCGTTGCGGGCGGCCCGGCCGACGGTTTGAATCAGCGAGGTGGCGCTGCGCAAAAAGCCCTCTTTGTCGGCGTCTAAAATCGCCACCAGCGAGACTTCCGGAATGTCCAGCCCCTCGCGCAGCAGGTTGATGCCTACCAGCACGTCAAATTCGCCCAAGCGCAGGCCGCGAATAATCTCCATGCGCTCAATAGTGTCTATATCGTGGTGCATATACCGCACCTTGACCTGCCGCTCGCTTAAATATTCGGTTAAATCCTCCGCCATTTTTTTGGTAAGGGTGGTAATGAGCACTCGCTCGTGCCGGGCGGCCCGCTGGGTAATTTCGGCGTATAAATCGTCTATTTGCCCCTCGGTGGGTTTTACCACAATTTCGGGGTCCAGCAGGCCGGTGGGGCGAATGAGCTGCTCCGCCGGTTGTTTCACGTGCGATAACTCAAATTCGCCGGGCGTGGCGCTCACGTAGATGACCTGATTCACGTGGCTGTAGTATTCGTCAAAATTCAGCGGGCGGTTATCGTAAGCCGAGGGCAGGCGAAAGCCGTAGTCGACCAGATTTTTTTTGCGGGCATAGTCGCCGCCGTACATGCCCCGCACCTGCGGCAGGGTCACGTGCGACTCGTCTACAAACATTAAGTAGTCTTTGGGAAAATAGTCCAGCAGCGTAAAGGGCATACTGCCCGGGGCGCGGCCAGCCATCACGCGGGAGTAATTTTCTACCCCCTTGCAAACGCCGATTTCGCGCAGCATTTCTACGTCGTGCTCGGTGCGCTGGCGAATGCGCTGGGCCTCCAGCAGCTTACCCTGCGCCCGAAACCAGGCTTCACGCTCCGCCGCTTCGGCCTCGATTTGCCGCAGGGCGTCCTCCATTTTGGCGGGCTCTATCACGTAGTGCGAGGCGGGATAAATGGCCACGTGGCTGAGGTTAGCCGTCACTTCGCCCGTGAGGGGGTTCATTTCAGAAATTCGGTCGATTTCATCGCCAAAAAACTCCACTCGAATGGCTTTTTCGCCCGAATATGCGGGAAAAATCTCCACTACGTCTCCCCTCACCCGGAATTTGTTGCGGGTAAAGGCCACGTCGTTGCGCTCGTACTGAATCTCTACCAGCTTGGCAATCAGCTCGTCGCGCTCTTTTACCATTCCGGGGCGAAGCGAGATGACCATGCTGCGGTAGTCAATGGGGTTGCCGAGGGAGTAAATGCAGGAAACACTGGCGACAATGAGCACGTCTCGCCGCTCGCTTAAAGAAGAGGTGGCAGAGTGGCGCAGCTTGTCGATTTCGTCGTTAATGGCAGAGTCTTTTTCTATGTAAGTATCGGTGGTGGGCACGTAAGCCTCCGGCTGGTAGTAGTCGTAGTAGCTCACAAAATACTCCACCGCGTTTTCGGGAAAGAACTCGCGGAATTCTGAGCAGAGCTGGGCGGCCAGCGTTTTGTTGTGGGCAAGCACCAGGGTAGGCTTGTTCACCCGGGCAATGACGTTTGCCATGGTAAAGGTTTTGCCGGACCCCGTAACGCCCAGCAGTACCTGCTCTTTTTCGCCGCTCAGCACCCCCTGCACCAGCCGGTCAATGGCCTGCGGCTGGTCGCCGGTGGGCTGATAAGGCGCGTGCAGCCGAAAGGCCTGCTCCATGCCTTGCCCCTCCCCTACTGTTCTTGAACCCTATCAGTATACCACATTTCCCGGGAAAAGAAAAGGGAAAGACGGGTTTTTTTGCAAAGCACCAGTATTCCCAATCACACAGGAGCATACTGCATAGCAATATGAAAATGCACTTCCCTATCCCTTGTGCGCCGCCCGTGACCACGGCAACTTTTCCTTCAAAACTCATTTGCTCTCCCCTCCCTTTCGGTCGCACAAAAATGTCGCGATGCCCATGTCATAGGCGGTGATGGGCTGACCGAAAACGTTCTCCGACGTTCCCTCGGCCTTGCCCGCAAGAATTTTCTCTGCCGCCGTGACAAGCTGCGGAATCAGCGCGGGCGATACCGGACAGCTTCCGTGGGAGGGATATATCTCGTCAAACAATCCCGCCATGCTTTCCAGCCGGCGCAGACTGTGGATGTAGGCGTGCATTTCCCGGCATTCGCCAAACATAAAAATCCGGCCGTCCTGCACCGGGTCGCCGGAAAAGAGCCGGCGATTTTTCTCGTCAAGCAAGGCGATACTGCCCGGCGTATGACCGGGGATGGCAATCAAACGCAGCGGACGGCCGCCCAGGTCGATCACGTCTCCGTCCCAAACCGGAAGAATCTCTCCATTACGCTTTTGCTTACCATAGAAATTCACGCACTCGGCGGGGTTCATGTAAAATTCGTCAAACTCGCCGTTGCTGCCGATGTGGTCGGGGTCGGCGTGGGTATTGAGCAGGGACAGCGGCAGGTCGGTGAGCGCTTCTGCCAGCTCCTTTGCATTGTGAGTCTGCATTCCGCTGTCGATGAGCAGCGCACGCTCGCTTCCCGTCAACAGAAAAAAGCGGACGCCGTCCTCCTCAAAGCGCCACGTTTGATCGTCGATTTTTACGGTGCGTACCATTTTCTTTCTCCTTTATATGTCCGTTCCGCTTTGATTCAGAATACCGAATATCTCTCCGTCAATTGTGAGGATGTCGTCCATAGGGACGGACTTTCTGTCCGTAAACTGAATTACTCGTTCATAATCGTCGATCCGTTTTACCTTCCCAGAGGTCGTGATGTACTTACCTCCGGCTTTCTTTTTATCCAGCAGAAAATAGGTCACGGTGATTTCCGGCTCCTCGGCGATATGATCCTGCAATATCTGAATTTTGGCGTTGAGCAGGTCGATGGTAGCCTCGTCAAGCTCGGTTTTAGCGTCGGTCAGGCGGGCGGCCTCGTCCACCGCGTCCTCGTAACCGGACAGCGCCTTGAAGGAGGCAAACTGTGCCGCCCGGTCGAGCATCGACATCCGCTGGTACGGATACTCCACGCCCTCCGGATATGGAAAATCGTATTCTCTTGCGTATTTCGGGTTATCTCCCATAGCGGCGTACTCCCTTTTACTCCCGATAGTCCTTGCGGACAAACGGTTCTCGAATATTTGTGTCTGTCAGCAATCCATATTTTTTCGGATGCCGATAAGCGTTGCCATGCACCTCGGTCTCCCGGTAACGGCGCAGCTGTTCCAGATCCAGTTCGGCAATGTATATCCCCTCTTCTCCGCCCGCCTGCAAAACACAGGTGTCACGAGAGTCGGTAAGCTCCGGCAAATAAGCGACGCCGTCAAACACGCTGGAACCGCCGTTGCAGTCAGGCACACCTATCGGATAATTACAAGTGGCGATGGCGGTCATGTTTTCGTATGCTCTTGCGCGAAGCTGGGCAAGGCGGTTGATCTCCATGGGGCAGGCATTAGGAACTAAGATCAGTTCCGCGCCCTTCAGCATCAAGATCCGTGCGCTTTCGGGAAATTCCCGGTCGTAGCAGATCATGGCACCGACCTGCACGCTGCCGCAGACAGTATCCAGCATCGCGACGGAAAAATCTTCGCCCGGCGTCAGATCGCGTTCCACGCCAAAATCGCAGGTGTGCACCTTCGCATAGGTCAGCATCTTTCGCCCGAAGCGGTCGAACAAGATCATCGTATTGCGCGGCGCTGGGTCATACCGTTCGAGCAGCGTGATTCCAATGGCCATTTCCAGTTCCTTCGCCAAGCGTCCAAATGTCTGAATGAAGGCTCCGTCTGCGGGGATAGCCTCCGACTGCCAGTCGGCAACCGGCCGGTCGTAAATGCGATAGCCATTGCTCCACATTTCGGGGAACAACGCGATTTCCGCGCCCTGCTTCTTCGCTTCTCGGCAGGCCGCAAGTCCCTTTTCCAAATTTTCCTGCAAAGAGCCGGTCGGCGTAATTTGCAGCAGGGCGATTTTAAGCGTTTGCATCTGGTGTGTCCTCCCTCCGATTTTCTGAAAACCACCGCTCCGCCTCTTGTCGGCATTTAAACACCGTGATTGTTTTATCCGGGTATTCCGCAAGCAGGCGGCAAATTTCGGGCAGCTGCTTTTCGGGAAACTCCTCGATCCACTGCCGGAACTCATCGTTAAATTCGTCCTCCACCCAAGGCAAATCCTCTCTGACCGTTCCGATGCGGGCGGCCGCACCCGCGAGGCAGACCTCTTTGGGATAGTCCAGCAGAAAGACCGCGTCGCAGCGCTCCAGTCTCGGCCGCAGGGTACGCTGATAGTTGCCGTCGATGATCCAGCGCTCCTCGGCGAGAATTTCGGCAAGTCGGCGGTCAAATTCTTCCCTTGACACGGCGGTCTTGTCCGGCTTGTGCCAGATTCGGTCAAGATAATAGAGCGGCAGGCCGGTTCTATCCCGCAAAGTGCGGGCAAAAACGCTCTTTCCCGCTCCGGGTGAACCGATAACAATAGCTCTTTGAAAGGGCTTCATTTCATTTCGTTTCCTTTCCCACTAGCTTGTCGGGCTCTTTCACATAGATAGATACCTCGCCGCACTGCGGACAGACCGCGGCTCTCGGTATGACGGCGACATGGCCCTTGGCGGGCCTAATCACGATTCCAATGCCCGAGGTGATCCGAAAGTCCTCTTTCATTTCCGCTCCGCAGCGAATACAGTTACGCATGAGTATGCCTCCTTTGCTTCTTTCGTTTGGCGGATTGCCTTCCAATGAAGCGGCAACAAGCAAAATTTATTTCTCCGACAAGCTGAAATTGTCACAGGCAAAATATGCTTTTGATTAGCTGCTTCCCTGTACTTGTTTTGACGAATTGATTCAGAAAATTTTCTATGGCTTTCCTGTCATATCCGTTTTCTGAAGCGTTGACGATATAATCCGCTTCTATCAGGATTTGATAATCTATACCGTCAATGCCTGATAAAGTGTGATGATGACCTACGAGATATTTTATCCGCTCTATCTGATGTGCACACATACCGGCGTCGCTCAAAAACGCTTCTACCATTGGCCCGCCTTCCGCTTCCTGGAGTTTTCCGTTGGCATTGCCATACTTTTCGCGGCAGAGCGGGCAGGCAATATCGTGAGTAATTGCAGCAACTTCAAGAATGAACTGCGTTTCCTCATCCAGCCGCTCCGATTCCGCAATTGTTTTGGCGTAAGCCCAAACGCGAATAAAGTGGTCGATATCGTGAAGATTGCCTTTTGAGAAGGCGATCATCTTGTTCATAATTTGAGAAACGGTCATATCCGACACCTCCGTAAATTTCGATTTGTCCTCTTCATTATCTCTCCGACAAACGGGAATTTGAAAACCACGATTTTATAAGTGGTTATCGCCCATCATAGGGCGTTAATAAAATCCTCCGAAATGCTTGAAAATAAAGGATTT
>CANQGN010000031.1 GCA_947623215.1 uncultured Clostridia bacterium | reverse complement strand
CAATTTTTCCAGCGCTTCGCGCAGGTCGGCGTAGCGGGCGCCGTCTGCCGGGTAAACGCCGCAAAACACCACCGGGCGCACCGCGCGGTAGCCCGCCAGCGGCTGGGGGGCGGGGCGGGCGGCTAAGGTAATAGTGTCGCCCACCCGGGCCTCGCCAACGGTTTTAATAGAGGCGGCCACGTACCCCACCTCGCCCGCCGTTAAGCGCTCGCAGGGCACCAGCCGGTTGGCCCCCCGGCGGCCGATTTCTACCGCCGTAAAGGTGGCGCCGGTAGCCATCATTTGAATGGTATCGCCGGTGGTAAGCGTGCCCGACTGAATGCGAAAATAGGTAATCACGCCCTTGTAGGGGTCGTAGTAAGAATCAAAAATGAGCGCTTGCAGGGGGGCGGCGCTGTCGCCCGTGGGGGCCGGAATATCGGTTACAATGCGTTCCAGCACTTCTTTTACGTTCAGCCCGTTTTTGGCAGAGATGCGGGGGGCGGTTTGCCCCTCTATGCCGATAATTTCTTCAATTTCGTCCGCCACCCGGTCGGGTTCGGCGGCCGGCAGGTCGATTTTGTTAATGACCGGCAGCAGCTCCAGCCCATGGTCGGCCGCAAGGTAGGTGTTGGCCAGGGTTTGGGCCTCCACCCCCTGGGACGCGTCTACCACCAGCACCGCCCCCTCGCAGGCGGCCAGCGCACGCGAGACCTCGTAGTGAAAGTCTACGTGGCCGGGGGTGTCGATTAAATTAAACTCATACCGCTGGCCGTCTTCGGCGGTGTAGTAAAGGGTTACGGCGTGGGCCTTTATGGTAATGCCGCGCTCGCGCTCTAACTCCATACTGTCCAGCAGCTGGTCTTCCATTTCGCGGGGGGCGACCGTTTCGGTAATCTCTAACATGCGGTCGGCCAGGGTAGACTTGCCGTGGTCAATATGGGCGATAATGCAAAAATTGCGAATGTTTTGCTGGGGGATATTCATGCCATTGCTCCCATGATTCAGGATGTTACCCATAGTATACCACATTTTCCTGCAATCTGCAACATTGCCTTTTTGTTGAAACTATGGTATACTAAAAAAAATCCCCGGCGAAAGCCGGGAGACAAAGGAGGGGGCGCGCCGTGGAGCAGGAAACCGCCGCCGCACTGGCGGCGTTAGCCGAGCGCTGCCGGGGGTGCACCGCCTGCCCGCTTTGCCGGGGGCGGCGGCAGGCCGTGTTTGGCGTGGGCAACCCCGCCGCCCGGCTGCTCTTTGTAGGCGAAGGCCCGGGCGAGCAGGAAGACCGCCGGGGCGAACCCTTTGTGGGGCCGGCGGGCGAGCTTTTGAACCTTTACTTAAAAGCGGTGGGCCTGCGGCGGGAGGAGTGCTACATTGCGAACATTGTAAAATGCCGCCCGCCCGGCAACCGCGACCCCCTGCCGGAGGAGCAGGAGGCCTGCCTGCCCTTTTTGCGCGAGCAGGTGCGGCTGATTCGCCCCAAAATCATTGTTTGCTTAGGGCGGGTGGCCGCCTGCCGCCTGATTCGGCCGGACTTTCGCGTAACCCGCGAGCACGGGCAATTTGTAGAGAAAAAAGGCACCCTGATGATGGGTACCTTTCATCCTGCGGCGCTGCTGCGGGGCCCGCAGCAAAAGCCCGCCGCTTTAGAAGATTTTATGGCGCTGCGCGACCGGCTGCTGGCGCTGCCGGAGTAGCGAAGCGACCCCTTAAAACCCGAACACCCCCGGCAGGCAGTAGCTCACCAGCAGCATAATGCCCCCGGCTAATGCCACCCCCAGCGCAATGGCGGGCAGCGAGTGGCGCAGGCGAATGTCAAACAAATCGGCGGCCAGCGCCCCGGTCCAGGCACCGGTGCCTGGCAGGGGAATGCCTACAAATAATATCAGCCCCAGCAGGGCGCCTTTTTGAATGCGCCGCCCCTTTTTGCGGGTGCGGGTCTCCAGCGCCGTAATGGGCCGCTGCAAAAAGCGGATTTTTTTCAGCCACTGAAAAATGCGGCGAATAAAGAGCAGCAGCAGGGGAATGGGCAGCATGTTGCCCACAAAGCAAATGGGAAAAGCCACGTACCACGGCACCTGCAAAATGGCGGCGGCAATCAGCCCGCCGCGCAGCTCTATAATCGGCAGCAGCGATACCATAAACACGACTATTTCGGGCGAAAGCCCCCACCGGCTGAACCATTCGGTCAGCGTTTGGGCCATGCGCAGCCCCTCCTTTGCTTTACCAACGTATCTTCACCACTATACCACAACCCGGCGGGGGGTTGCAACTGTTTTTTATCAAATTCCGTCAGAACGGGGAGACTTGACATGAAAATCGTGCTTTTAGACGCCGAGCCCTGCAACCCCGGCGATATGAGCTGGGCGCCCTTTGAGGCGCTGGGGGAGGTAACGGCCTACCCCTTTACCCGCCCCGAGCAGGTGGCGGAGCGCTGCCGGGGGGCGGCGATTGTCATTAACAACAAAACCCCCCTGCCGGCCGAAACGCTGGCAAAGCTGCCGGACGTAAAATACATCGGCCTGCTTTCTACCGGCACCAACGTGGTAGACGTAAAAGCGGCCAAAGAGCGGGGTATGACCGTAACCTTTGTGCCGGCCTACAGCACCGGCGCGGTGGCGCAGCATACCTTTGCCCTGCTGCTGGAGCTCACCAACCACGTGGGGGCGCACAGCAACGCCGTGCGGGCGGGCCGGTGGCAAAGCTGCGGGCGCTTTTGCTTTTGGGACGAACCCTTAACCGAGCTTACCGGCAAAACCTTTGGCATTGTGGGCATGGGGAACATTGGCAAGGCGGTAGCGGCGGCGGCCGCCGCTTTTGGTATGCAGGTACTCTACACCACCCGCACGCCGCAGGAGCTACCGTATGAAGCGGTTTCTCTGGACGAGCTGCTGGCCCGCGCCGACGTGCTTTCGCTCCACTGCCCGCTGACCGAGCGCACCCGCCGGTTAATAAGCAGGCAAACGCTTGCACAAATGAAGCCCGGCGCACTGCTGCTCAACACCGCCCGGGGGGAGCTGCTGGACGAAGAGGCGGTAGCCGAAGCCTTGACCGAAGGCCGGCTTGGCGGGGCGGCGGTAGACGTGCTTTGCGCTGAGCCGCCGACTGCCGGCAGCCCGTTGATAACCGCCCCCCGCTGCGTGATTACCCCGCACCTGGCCTGGGCGGCCAAAGAGACCCGCCGCCGGCTGATAGCGGGGGCGGCGGAAAATCTGGCCGCCTATTTGGCGGGGCGGCCCATTCACGTGGCAGAGGGGTAACGAAAGATAAAGGGGGGCGAACGCCATGCCGCAGCGCTATGAAGCCTTACGGCAAGAAATAGTAGAACAAATAGAGGCCGACCGGGCGGCCGGGACGTTTGGGCGGCTGGCTTTTTTAGACGAAAACGCCCTGCGCCGCCGCCCGGAGTGGGACCGGCACACCCTGCTGCGCCCGGCCTTTGTGCGGGACTGTGAAAAAATCCTCCACCTGCCGCCCTATAACCGCACCAACGGCAAAACGCAGGTTTTCTCGTTTTACCAAAACGACGATTTGACCCGCCGGGGGCTGCACGTGCAGGTAGTCTCGCGCATTGCCCGCAACGTGGGGCGGCTGCTGGGGCTGAATTTGGATTTGATAGAAGCCATCGCGTTGGGGCACGACCTGGGGCACACCCCCTTTGGCCACGCGGGGGAGCGGCTGCTCGACCGACTGCTTTGCCAGCGGGCGGGCTGCCGGTTTTTTCACCATGCCCAAAGCGTGCGGGTGCTGGAAACCCTCTACCGCCGCAACGTGAGCTTGCAGGTGCTGGACGGTATTTTATGCCACAACGGCGAGTTGGAGCAGCAGCGGTATGAACCGGCGGGGGAATTGACCTTTGCGGATTTTGACGACCGGCTGGCGGCAACCCTGGCCGGGCGAGAGGTTACGCTGACCCCCGCCACCTTAGAGGGGTGCGTGGTACGGCTGTGCGACATGATTGCCTACCTTGGCAAAGACCGGCAAGACGCCCTGACCGCCCGCATATTGCCCGACCTGACCTGTTTTACCGACAGTGAGATTGGGTTGCACAACGCTGTGATGATCAACAATTTGGTGGTAGACGTGGTAAACCAAAGCTACGGCAAAAACGCCATTATTCTCAGCCCCGCGGTATTTGAAAGCCTGCGGCAGGCCAAGCGGGAAAACTACGCCAACATTTACCACAACGCCGACCTGGAAGCGGCCTACGAGCAGACCATTGCCCCCATGTTTACCGAATTATACGACCGGCTGCTGGCGGATTTACTGGCGGAGGACGAATCGTCGCCCATTTTTCGGCATCATTTGGCCCATTTGCGGCAGGCCACCCGGCCGTATGAGGAAGACTTTGCCTACCGGCGAGAGAACCCCCATCGCATGGTGGCGGATTATTTGGCCAGCATGACCGATTCGTATTTCATCGCTCTGCACCGGCGGCTGTTTCCGAATAGCCCCCACCACATTGCCCTGCACTCTTACTTTGAAGATTTGGAGGAAGAATAAGGGCGGAGCGGGCGCAAAGGCAAAGTTTTCGCCCGCCTTTTCCTAAAAGGCGGCGGGGGTCGAGGGGGCAGCGCCCCTTCGTCGTTGCGAGCTCCGCTAAACTTCGGCATTTCCCTGCGGCAAATGCCGTCCGTTCGCTCCGCTGCAACTCCTCTTCCCCACAAAGCTGGCGCTTTGCGGGGGCCCCAAAAAGCCTCGCTGCATTCCGCTCAAAGCGCAGGAGGGGCGGCCAAACCGTCCGGGGGACGGTTTGGCTGGTGGGGAACCCACGCAGGGGGTTCCCCACTCTTTTACATAAGCAAAAACAGGCGCTGATTGGCAATGGCCGATCAACGCCTGTTTTGGTATGAAAATGTTTACGAAAAGGTGGAATCGCCCGAAAGCAGGCGGTCGACCACCTGCCGCGCCGCCCGGGCGGAGCGGTTGCCCTGCGAGAGGGCAAAGCGTTCGGCCAGCGCGTCTAACTGGTCTGTCGGGGTGGTTAGCCCCGCCTCGTTGGCCAGCGCGTGCACAATGTCTAAATATACCTGCTTGTCCGGCCGCTGAAAGGTAACGCGAATGCCAAAGCGTTCAGAAAGAGACAAAATCTCCTGCATGGTATCGTTGCGGTGAATATCGTCTCCCTCGCGGTCAGAGAACCGCTCTTTTACCAAATGCCGCCGGTTGCTGGTGGCGTAGATGACCACGTTGCGCGACTTGGCCGAAACCGAACCCTCTAACACCGCTTTTAAGCTGCTGAACTGGTCGTCGCCCTTTTGAAAGGAAAGGTCGTCAATAAACAAAATGAACTTTAAGGGGTTTTCGCTCAGCTCGTCCAGCAAAGCGGGCAGCAGCCGCAGCTGCTCCTTTTGCAGCTGAATAATGCGCAGCCCCTCGCCCGCAAGCTCGTTGACGACCGCCTTTACGGTGGAGGATTTGCCGGTGCCCGCGTCGCCGGTGAGCAGCATGTTGGCGGCCGGTTTGCCCGCCAGCAGGGCGCGGGTGTTTTCTAAAATGATACCCTGCTCCCGCTTGTAGTCAATCAGGTTGTGCAGGCGAATGGCATCCGGGTGGCGCACCGGTAAAATGCGGCCGGTATCGTCTAAGTAAAACATGGTATACCGGGCATACAGGCCGTAGCCGTAGCGGTGAAGGTTGGCCGCACGGTCGGCGTAAAGCGCCGCAAAATTGGCGTCGCCCGGGGCGGCGGCGGTATAGCCCGGCAGGCCGTCGGCAAAGGGAATGCCCTCTTTGAGCTCGGCGGGGGAGACCGCCGCTGCCGCTTCCAGCACCGCCAGCTCGTTTTGCAGCGCCGCCGCAAAGTGAGGCGGCGGGGTGCGCCCCGCCCCCACGCAGCGAATGTACTCGTTTTCGTCGTCTTCCACCAGCCGCTGCAAATGGGCGAACCAGTCGTCTCCCCCCGCGGCGTAAAGGGCGGCCGCAAAGGCGGCGTAGGCCTCCGCCCGGGCGGCCGGTTCTTCTGCCGCAAGGGTGGCGGTAAAGGCGGCCACCGCCGGGTCGGCCAGTAGGCGACGAAAGAGAACCAGCGTTTTTAGCCGCAAGGCCAGTTCGTTGCGGTTCATCGGTTTACAATCGCCCCCGAAGCCCCGCTGGAAACCAGCGCCGCGTAGCGCTTTAAGTAGCCGGAAAGGGGCTTTTCCTGCGGGGTGAATTGGGCCATGCGAGCGGCCAGCTCTTCCTCGGAAATTTTCAACTCCAGCCGGTTTTCGGGGATGTTGATAGAAATCACGTCGCCTTCTTTTACCACGCCAATGGGCCCGCCTGCGGCGGCCTCGGGCGAAACGTGGCCGATGCAGGCCCCTCTCGTCGCGCCAGAAAAGCGCCCGTCGGTGATGAGCGCTACGCTGCCCCCCAGCCCCATGCCCATAATGGCAGAGGTGGGGTTGAGCATTTCGCGCATACCGGGGCCGCCTTTTGGCCCTTCGTAGCGAATGACCACCACGTCGCCGGGGTGAATGCCCCCGGCGTTAATGGCCGCCTGGGCGTCTTCTTCACACTCAAACACCCGGGCGGGGCCTTCGTGCACCAGCATTTCGGGCGCAACGGCAGACCGCTTGACCACGCACCCCTCCGGCGCCAAATTGCCGTGCAGCACCGCAATGCCGCCGGTCTCGCTGTAAGGCGAATCCACCGGGCGAATAACCTCCGGGTTCAAATTCTCGCAGGGGGCAATGGCTTCTCCTACCCGCTTGCCGGTTACGGTAAGGCAGTCGGTGTGCAGCAGGTTTTTGCGGGCCAGCTCGTGCATGACGGCATACACGCCGCCGGCTTCGTTTAAGTCTTCCACAAAGGTGGGGCCGGCGGGGGCTAAATGGCAGAGGTTTGGGGTGCGGGCGCTAATGGCGTTGGCAATGTCTAAGTTGATGGTCAGCCCGCACTCGTTGGCAATGGCCGGCAGGTGCAGCATACTGTTGGTAGAGCAGCCCAGCGCCATGTCGACCGTCAGGGCGTTTTCAAAGGCCGGTTCGGTCATAATGTCGCGCGGGCGCAGATTGCGGCGTAAAAGCTCCATGACCGCCATGCCCGCCCGCTTGGCAAGCTCAATCCGGGCGGAGTAAACCGCCGGAATGGTGCCGTTGCCCGGCAGCCCCATGCCCAGCGCCTCGGTGAGGCAGTTCATGGAATTGGCGGTGTACATGCCGGAGCAGGAACCGCAGGTGGGGCAGGTTTTGCACTCGTACTCCTGCAATTTTTCCAGCGACATTTTGCCGGCGTTGTAGGCCCCTACCGCTTCGGAAATGGTAGAAAAGCTCGCCCGCTTGCCGTCTATATGCCCCGCCAGCATGGGCCCGCCGCTTACAAACACGGTGGGCAGGTTCAACCGGGCGGCGGCCATCAGCAGGCCGGGCACGTTTTTGTCGCAGTTGGGCACCATGACCAGCGCGTCAAACCCGTGGGCCAGCGCCATGGCCTCGGTTGAATCGGCAATTAAATCGCGGGTGACCAGCGAATACTTCATGCCCCGGTGGCCCATGGCAATGCCGTCGCACACCGCAATGGCGGGGAAGACCACCGGGTTGCCCCCGGCCATGGCCACCCCCAGCCGCACGGCCTCTACTATTTTGTCTAAATTCATGTGGCCGGGCACAATTTCGTTATACGAGCTTACAATGCCCACCAGCGGGCGGTCAATTTCTTCCGTCGTCATGCCCAGGGCATGGTACAGCGCCCGGTGGGGGGCGTTTTGCGGGCCCTCTTTGAGCGATTGGCTTCCCATTTCGGGTTCTCCCCCTTTTATTGTAAAATGGAATTAGTTGTTAATCAGCTTGTCTTCGCCGTTCCAGCTGTAGAGCTTGCGAATTTCTTCGCCCACTACCTCAGACGGGTGCTCGGCCGCCAGCTTGCGCATGGCCTTAAAGTGTACCTGCCCGCCGGCGTCAGACATATCCAGCAAAAATTCTTTGGCAAAGGTGCCGTCTTGAATGTCTTTGAGAATCTTCTTCATGGTCTTTTTGGTTTCGTCGGTAATCAGCTTGGGGCCGGTTACGTAGTCGCCGTATTCCGCCGTGTTCGAGATCGAGTAGCGCATACCGGCAAAGCCGCTTTGGTAAATGAGGTCTACAATCAGCTTCATCTCGTGAATGCACTCAAAGTAGGCGTTGCGGGGGTCGTAACCCGCCTCTACCAGCGTTTCAAACCCGGCCTGCATTAAGGCGCACACGCCGCCGCAGAGCACCGCCTGCTCGCCAAAGAGGTCGGTTTCGGTTTCGGTGCGGAAGGTGGTCTCTAACACCCCTGCCCGGGCGCCGCCAATGCCCAGCGCGTAGGCAAGGCCAATGTCCCAGGCGTCGCCGGTGGCGTCTTGCTCTACGGCGATTAAGCAGGGCACGCCCTTACCGGCCTGGTACTCGCTGCGCACGGTGTGGCCGGGGCCCTTGGGGGCAATCATAATGACGTTCACGTTTTTGGGGGGCACAATGCAGCCGAAGTGAATGTTAAAGCCGTGGGCGAAGGCCAGCGTTTTGCCCTCGGTTAAGTTCGGTTCAATGCTCTCTTTGTAAAGCTTGGCCTGCTTTTCGTCGTTAATGAGAATCATAATCAGGTCGGCGGCTTTGGCGGCCTCGGCGGCGGTCATCACCGTGAGGCCCTGCTTTTCGGCCTTGGCCCAGCTTTTGCTGCCCTCGTACAGGCCCACAATCACCTTTACGCCGCTGTCTTTTAAGTTCAGCGCGTGGGCGTGGCCCTGCGAGCCGTAGCCGATAATGGCCACGGTTTTGTTCGCCAGTTTTTGTAAGTCACAGTCCTGTTGATAAAAAATTCTTGCCATTTGTAAAACCTCTTTCTTAAAAAATTACAAATAATTGACCTTCCGAATGGTGGCGTTGCCCCGCTCCAGCGAGACAATGCCGGTGCGGCAAATCTCCAAAATGGTGAAATCCCGCATTAAATTCACAAAATCGTCAATGCGGCGGCTGTCGGCCGTCAGCTGCATGACGATGGAATCCCGTGTGTAGTCGACCGTTTTGGCGTTAAAGGCGGCGGCGGCGTCGCGAATGGCGGCGCGGGTTTCGGGGTCGTTTTCCATTTTAATGAGCATAAGCTCCCGGCTGACCGAATCCTGCGGTTGCAATTCCTTAATGGAGCAAACGTCCGGCAGCTTATAGAGCTGGTTGTAAAGCTGCTGCTTGGCGGAGTCGTTTTGACCGTCAAACTGCACGGTAATGCGGGAAAACTCGGCCGATTCCGTTTCGCTTACCGTAAGGCAAACAATGTTGAACTGCCGGCGGCGAAACATGCTGGTTACCCGGTTGAGTACGCCAAACTGGTTTTTGACCAGCACTGCTACGGTAAATCTTTCCACCCTTAGTCACCCACCTTTGTAATAATATCGTCCATAGAACCGCCGGGCGGCAGCATGGGCAGCACAAACTCGTCTTTGTCTATGCGGCAGTCAATTACGTAGGGGCCGTCTGCCGCAAAGGCGGCGGCGAGCGCCGCTTCCAGCTGCTCCGGGGTTTGGGCCACGCTGCCCTGCGCGCCAAAGGCGGCGGCCAGCGCCACGTAGTCGGTTTGGCGGTTTAGGACGGTGTTGGAATAGTGGCGGTCAAAAAAGAGGGTTTGCCACTGCCGCACCATGCCCAGCACGCCGTTGTTGAGCAGCAGAATGACCAGCGGCACCTTGCAGGAGACGGCGGTAGCCAGCTCGTTGCAGTTCATGCCAAAGCTGCCGTCGCCCGTTACCAGCACCGCCCGCTCGCCGGTGGCGAAGGCGGCGCCAATGGCCGCCCCCAGGCCAAAGCCCATGGTGCCGAGGCCCCCGCTGGAGATAAACCGGCGGCTTTTTTGAAAATGGAGCGTTTGGGCCGCCCACATTTGGTGCTGGCCTACGTCGGTTGCCACCGGCGTGTTGGGGGTAAGGTGAGCGTCCAGCATTTTCAGCGCCTTTTGGGGGGTCAGCCCCGGGCGGTCGGTTTGCTGGGCGGCTTCCTCCTTTCGGAAGGCCGCCACCTGCTGCTGCCACTCCGGGTGGGGGGCGGCGGTCAGCAGCGGCAGCAGCCGCCGCAGGGTGCACCCTACGTCTCCCCGTAGCCCATGGGTGGGGTGCACGGTTTTGTCCAGCTCTGCGCCGTCTATGTCGATATGTACAATTTTGGCGTGGCGGGCAAACTTGGTGCGGTCGCCGGTTACCCGGTCGTTAAAGCGCACCCCCAGCGCAATAATGCAGTCGGCATGGTGCATGGCGGTAGAGCAGGCGTAGTGGCCGTGCATCCCCTGCATCCCCAAAAAGCGGGGGTGGTCGGAGGGAATAGCCGACAGCCCCATCATAGAGCAGCCAATGGGCGCGTCTATTTTTTCTGCCAGCGCCAGCAGCTCTTCCGCCGCCCCGGCGGTAATGACCCCGCCGCCAAAATACACAAAGGGGCGGCGGGCGGCGTTAATGGTGGCCGCCGCCTCGGTAATGCGAATCTCTTTGGCGGCAAAGGGTTCGTCCGGCTGAACCGCCGGCTTTGGCTGGTAGTCGGTTTTGGCAATTTGCACGTCTTTGGGAATATCGACCAGCACCGGGCCCGGCCGCCCGGAGATAGCCAGGCGAAAGGCCTCGCGCAGGGTGTCGGCCAGCTCTTCTACCCGCCCTACAAAGTAGTTGTGCTTGGTAATGGGCAGGGTAATGCCGGTAATGTCGATTTCCTGAAAACTGTCCGTCCCGATTTGCGAGCCCATTACGTTGCCGGTAATGGCGATTAAAGGCACGGAGTCAAGGTAAGCCGTGGCAATGCCGGTTACCAAATTGGTGGCGCCGGGGCCGGAGGTGGCAATGACCACCCCGGGGCGGCCGCTGGCGCGGGCGTAGCCGTCTGCCGCGTGGGCGGCGCCCTGCTCGTGCGCGGTTAAAACGTGGCGAATGGAATCCTGGTATTTGTAGAGCGAATCGTACAGATTGATGACCTGGCCGCCGGGGTAACCGAAGACCACGTCGCAGCCCTGCTCAAGCAAAGTCTGCACCACAATGTCTGCACCGGAAATTTTCATGCTATCCTTCCTTTATTATGGCGTTGCAAATGGCCTGCCCCATGGCGCGGCAGCCTACTTTATGGGCTGCGGCGGCGCCTTCGTCGTCGGCGGGGAAAATATCGGCGGTGCGAAGCCCGGCCGAAAGCACGGTATCGACCGCTTTCTCTATGGCGTCTGCCTCCTTCGCCAGCGAAAAGCTGTAGCGCAGCAGCATGGCGGCGGAGAGAATGGTGCCAATGGGGTTAGCGATGTCCTGCCCCGCTATGTCCGGCGCAGAACCGTGAATGGGTTCGTAAAGCCCCCGCGTGCCGTCTCCTAAGCTCGAAGAGGGAATCATGCCGATAGAGCCGGTAATCATGGAGGCTTCGTCTGACAAAATGTCCCCAAACAGGTTTTCGGTCACTATTACGTCAAACTGGGCGGGATTTTTGACAATCTGCATGGCGCAGTTGTCTACCAGCATATCGGTCAGGGTTACGTCCGGGTAGTCCGCCGCCAGCTCGTGCAGTACCTTTTTCCACAACCGGCTGGAATCCAGCACGTTGCTTTTTTCTACCGAGCAAAGCTGCCCCCGACGCTTGCGGGCGGTCTCGAACCCAATGCGGCCGATGCGGCGAATTTCTGCTTCCGAATAAGTGAGCAAATCTTCCGCTACCGCCTGCCCTTCTACCGTTTTGGTCTCGTGTTTGCCAAAGTAGAGGCCGCCGGTGAGCTCCCGCACAATCATAAAATCAATGCCTTTGGCTACCAGCTCCGGCTTTAGGGGAGAGGCGGCGGCCAGCTGCGGCCAGATTTTGGCCGGGCGGTTGTTGGAGTATACCCCCATGCCCGCCCGCAGGCGCAGCAGCCCTTTCTCTGG
>CANQGN010000030.1 GCA_947623215.1 uncultured Clostridia bacterium | reverse complement strand
GTGCGACTGCCGCCCTCGCTCGGGGTGGTCGGCGAACTCCTCATTTCAATCCACGCACCCCTTGCGGGGTGCGACTGCCGCCCTCGCTCGGGGTGGTCGGCGAACTCCTCATTTCAATCCACGCACCCCTTGCGGGGTGCGACCTGACCATTGGCCGCCCGGCCTTTGCCGCCCTGCTATTTCAATCCACGCACCCCTTGCGGGGTGCGACGTTCTCTTGCCGTTCTCTCGTCCGTTCGCGCACGCGATTTCAATCCACGCACCCCTTGCGGGGTGCGACGTGGACGCCGCAGCAGGTATTTGGCGAGATTGCCAATTTCAATCCACGCACCCCTTGCGGGGTGCGACTCTTCTTTTTCCTGTTTCTAATACCATGGCGAGCATTTCAATCCACGCACCCCTTGCGGGGTGCGACGGTCTGCCTGCGTGTGTATTTGCCGGGTTCCCCAATTTCAATCCACGCACCCCTTGCGGGGTGCGACTTTGGGCGGGATTTTTTATAATAAAAGAGAACAATTTCAATCCACGCACCCCTTGCGGGGTGCGACAGGCCTTTGCCGGGTACGACCCGGACAGGGACTGATTTCAATCCACGCACCCCTTGCGGGGTGCGACGCGGCCGGCGCAGGCAACAAGCTGACCGACGAGATATTTCAATCCACGCACCCCTTGCGGGGTGCGACCTCGTCGTATTGCAGCAGCGGCACCGTCCTTATATTTCAATCCACGCACCCCTTGCGGGGTGCGACCGCCACCCACTTGTTTGGCGACGAGGATTGGCTGATTTCAATCCACGCACCCCTTGCGGGGTGCGACGGCTTCACGCGCCGCGTCGGTCATCACGTTAAACATTTCAATCCACGCACCCCTTGCGGGGTGCGACAAATTATTTTTTCGCCGTGCCTGCATTTTGGCGCATTTCAATCCACGCACCCCTTGCGGGGTGCGATGCTGGCTTAGGTAGCTCTGGTAGGCCTGTTCGCCATTTCAATCCACGCACCCCTTGCGGGGTGCGACGACGGGCTGGAAGACATACGCATTGCCGGAGAAATTTCAATCCACGCACCCCTTGCGGGGTGCGACCGCAGCTGCTGGAACAGGCGGCGACGGAGGCGGAGATTTCAATCCACGCACCCCTTGCGGGGTGCGACGCCGGTGGACGTGGGCGAAATCCCCCACACAAAATTTCAATCCACGCACCCCTTGCGGGGTGCGACCTCATCTTTTCGGTATCGTCGTTTTTGACTTTCCCAATTTCAATCCACGCACCCCTTGCGGGGTGCGACGCAAAAAACCGGCTTTTTCTCCCTCCGCCACCGATTTCAATCCACGCACCCCTTGCGGGGTGCGACCGGCATATGATTCACATCTGTCAAACTGCCGCCGCATTTCAATCCACGCACCCCTTGCGGGGTGCGACAAGGAGACGGTCGCATACATTCTGCGCGAAGGGCTGATTTCAATCCACGCACCCCTTGCGGGGTGCGACAGCATGAGGCAAAGGGCGTCTGCCGCCATGTCATTTCAATCCACGCACCCCTTGCGGGGTGCGACGCGAAGACGGCACGGCGCGGTTTGTGCAATACTCATTTCAATCCACGCACCCCTTGCGGGGTGCGACTGCTTACGCCGCGCCGCCTCAGCAAATGCAATATATTTCAATCCACGCACCCCTTGCGGGGTGCGACCCTTTCGGGGGTCGATACGCTCGAAGTTTACGCAAATTTCAATCCACGCACCCCTTGCGGGGTGCGACGTTCGGGGTCTTCGTCCCGCCGTACAGCTCCATATTTCAATCCACGCACCCCTTGCGGGGTGCGACGTTTCCGCGCTGCACCTTGCTCCGCCTGCACGCAATTTCAATCCACGCACCCCTTGCGGGGTGCGACTTTACAATTTTGAGCGGGTGAACCCGCGTTCGGATTTCAATCCACGCACCCCTTGCGGGGTGCGACGGCAAAACGGAACAAAAAAGCAAATTCTTTTGCGCCTATTTTGCCGATTCTGCCTGTATTGTTCGGCAGAAGCATTTTGTTACAACCAATTATTTCTATATTACACTTTTACGACAGCGAGAAGCGGTCAAAACCGGTGCGAACGGTAGGGCATTTGCCGGTTGCTTGCCCTTCGCACGGGCTACACCAGCAGCAAGCCCTCCGGGTCGTAGGTCGGCTTTGCGCCAAAATGCTCCGTTCGGGTGTGGTAGTTGTTCCCCAGCTGATAAAACCGCAGACTGTCTTTCTCCAAATCTACCGTTTCCAGCAGTCGGTTTTGGAGCATACGGTACTGAGCGGGTTCCAGAAGGCACTCAAACACCGAATTTTGCACCCGCTGGCCGTAATTCACGCAGAGTTTGGCCACTTGGCGCAGTCGTTTTCGACCGGCGGCGTCTTTGGTATTGACGTCGTAGGTAATCAGCACCATCATTGGCAGCGCCTCACTTCCATAAAAAGGGCGGGTAGTCGTCTATGTCGCTTCGTAAGTGACGGGCGAGCAGCAGCGCCTGCACGTAGGGAACCAGTCCCCAGGCCAGCTTCTCCTTTAAATAAGGGTGGGTGATGGATTCTGCCAGGCGCTTTTGCCATGCCGAGAGAAAGGCTTTACGCCCCTCGTCGTTCAGCAATACCGCCCCGCCCGGCTGCCATTCAAAATGCTGGGCATGAATGACCCGGTTGTTGATGAGGGTCAGCACCAACCGGTCGGCAAACAGGGGGCGCAGTTCCTCCATTAAATCCAGCGCCAGCGAACTTCTCCCCGGTCGGTCGCGGTGAAGAAAGCCGACGTAAGCGTCCAGCCCCACGCTTTCCAGCGCGCCGGTGCAGACGCTTGCCAGCAGCGTATAAGCAAACGACAGCAAGGCGTTTACCGCATCCGTTGGCGGCCGGCGCGAACGACCGGTAAAAGAGAAGGTCTCTCGCTGGTTTAAAATCAGCGCGTCAAACACGCCAAAATAAACGGCGGCGGTTTGCCCTTCTAACCCGCGCAGCGCGTCTAAATCCGTCTCTTGCAAAAAGGCGGGCAGCTGCTCTGCCAGCAGGCGAGAGGCGCGGTGCAATTGCTCGTCGTCTACCCGCATGGCGTGGTCCCGGCGGGTTCGCTCAATGCTCCAACGGCTATTGTAAACCTTGCCAAAGAGAAAACACCGGGCAATTTGGCAGCTGCGAGCGGGGTCGTCTGCCGCGCGGTACTGGGTTCGGCGCAGCAGCACGTTGCCAATATTTTTTCCGCAAACCCGCGCTAAAAACCGACCCCTTGGCGTGAAGAAGCAAAGCCCAATGCCGGCCTCGGCGCATTTGCCCATAAGAGCGGGGCTGGCGCCTTTGTAAGAGAAGCACAAGATGTTTTCCAGCGTGTGAAGCGGAAACTGCCCTCGCTTTTCTTCCCCCGCCAGCACCACAACGGTTTCGCCCTCCAGCGCCAAATAGCTGTCTTCGCTTAAAACAAAGAGGGTATTGAGCAGCTTTCTCATGGCGATTCCTCCTCTTGCGGCAGGTGCGCGCGCAGGTAGGCGGCGGGGGAAGGCGTGCTTTCAAGGCGCGGCAAACAAACGTCTTTCAGCGAGCAGGCGGCGCAGCCTTTGCCGGGTTTGGCTTTGGGGGTGCGCCCTTTTGCGGCAAGCGCGTGCATTTGCCGGGTCAGGTCTTCTACCTGTTCGCGCAGCGCTGCGGTCAGCGCCACTTTGGTACGCCGCCGGGGCTCGCCGTAATACAGGCTTCCCTCGGGAATTGAGCAAAGCAGCATTTCCTCCAAACACATGGCCTGCGCGCAAAGCTGCAGTTCGTCGGCAGAAAAGGGCTTGGGCTTTCCCCGTTTATACTCCACCGGGTAGGGGAGAAACGCCCCGCTTTTGCCCGCGAGCGGTATGCCGCCGGGGGTTTGGTGAAACTCTACCACGTCGCATACGCCCTGTATTTGCAGTCGGTGCGAGAACACCCGCAGGCTGCGGACGATCAGCGTATCGCCGCGACTTTCGGTTTTCGTTTCATCATGCGCACGGCGGTGGAGCAGGTCGCCCTCTACGGTGAGTAGATTGTCCGCCCACTGCCGTTCCAGATGAATGAGCGCCCACTGGCGCCGACAAAAGGCAAAGTGCTGAATGCCGGACAGCGCCAAATAGTCCTCCTGCGGCAGAGCGGTTACCCCATGCGGGTGCAGGTAACGCCGGCGGGCAGCGCCGCTTCGTTTACGCAAACGGCGTAGTCCCCATAGGCACGGGGGTTTACAACGCCCTCTTTTTTGGTTACCGAAACGGCGTCAAAAAGCTTCCAGGCCGGGGCGCAGCCGAGCTCGGAATCGTGCCGGAAGACAATGAGCTCCCGCACGGCCATTTTGCCCCGGGCGGCGGAGCGGTCGTGCTCAAACATATTCAGCACGGCCTGCCAAAGGAGCTCCAAATCTGCCTGCGAAAAGCCGGTGTCTTTGCGGGCCAGATTGGCGGAAACGTACCCCTCGCAGCGGTAAAGGGCGTAGGGCACAATGTACTTGCGGCCCATTTCCGTACCCTTTTTTTCTGCGTCGCTTTCGGTGGTAATGGCCACGCGGGTAATGGTGACCTCCTGCGGAACAATGGGGTCTATGCTGCGGGCAAAGCCCAGCTGTACCGGGCCGCGCACCTGGCCGCAGTTCAGGTTGCCTTTTACCATGGTGGTCATAACCGCGCCGAAGGTGCGAATGTCAAAAAAGTTTTCGCACATAAAGTCCCTTACCTGGCAGTCTACGTCTACCCCTTCGGCCTCCCGTTTTTTAATGGCCTTTTTCAGGTCCTCCGGCTTCATGGCGGCGGCGCCCTCAATGCCCGTTTGCAAAAAACCGGCGTTGTCGCTGGCGTTTAAGGGCACGCCTTCTTTAATGTAAATGCGGTAGCCCGCCTCGTCTTCTTTTACGGTTTCAACGTAATTGCGAATTTTGCGTTTCAGGCAAACGTCGGTTACCAGGCCGTAGCCGGTTTCCGGGTCTACCCGGGGCAGGTTGCCGGCGTCCGGGTCGCCGTTGGGATTCCCGTTTTCTACGTCGAACAAAACAACGAATTCATAGCGATTTTGAATGGCCTCAGACATTTTCATTTCCTCCTTTGTCGCGCTTCTCATAAAATTTTTGCGTTTGGTGGTAGTACCCCAAATGAAATACTCCCTGATCGGCCAGCGCCAGCCGGTTGGGCAGCGTTTCGTGAATGCGATTCTCTAAATCGCGAATAACCCCTTCGTAATAAAACCGGGAACCCTCTTGCAGCTTGCGCAAATGGCTTTGCGCCAGCTTGGTCAGCAGGGGAAAAATGGGGGCGGGGGTGGCGGCGGCGCTGTTGAAGTACTTGTCTTTTATGGTGGCGTTGAGCGACGGGTTGGCCTGCGTTTGCACCCGCTCCAACACGGCGAACAGCCGCCCCAGCACGTAAGGCAGGTAGTTGCTCTGGTCGTTTAATTCCACTTGTAATACCTCCTTTGGAACATGAAACTCTTGATTTTTCAGAAAAACAGCCTTTAAAATGGCCGCCCGGCCGGGGGTGACGTTACGCTCTGCCCGAATGCGCAGCAGGGTTTGCTCTAAGAGCGATACGGGGTAGCTGCCACCGGTTAAAATGGCGCGTACCACGGCCGCTGCCATGGGCGGGGCGGGCTTTTTGTCGCGGCTGTTCTGGTTTACGGTTTCGTTCAGCAGCCGCCACAGGGTGGGCGCGCCGGTCGCGGCGTTGGGGCCGGTTATGCGCAGCCGCTCGTAATGCGATTGCACGTTTGCCAGCATGGCGCCATAGGTGTTTTGCAAAAAGAAGCGAACGCTCAGCCGGGCGGCGTTGGGCGCAAGCCCCAGTACAAAAAAGCGGTTTTGGGGGTTTAGCGGTACGCCCGCAAGGTCAACCGGTCGGCCGCTTGCCAAATTTGCCACCGCGCTTTTTAAGTCGGCGTCCGTTACCACCGGCGAAGAGGCTGCCCGGCTGCCAAAAACCGCCTGCTCAAAGGCGTTGCGGTAGGCGGGTTCGGCGTCTTCCGCCCAAAACACCACGGCGGTATCGCCAATATATTGCAGGTGTTCCCGGTCGGCAATCAGGCTGCTCAGCGCCGCGCCGTACTGAAAGGCGGCTTCTTCGCTAACGGGGGAGTTGAGCCCCTGCCCGGTGCCGTCTGCCTGCTCGTGGCCGTAAGACTCATACGCCGGCGCGTTAAACGATACGAGCGAAGCGCCGGTTGCCTGCGCCCCCTGCACGCCTTTAAAGGCCGGGTGCAGGCGGGCGATGGCGCCCCGTCGGCCGGTTACCAAACACAGCCCCTCCGCCCGGTCGGCGGCGCCGGCGGCGCGGTGGTCGTTCCATGCCGCCTGCACGGCGGCGTCCTCCTGCACAAATGCGCCGCCGACCGAAAAGACCAGATTGGCGCCCTTGCCGATCTCTTCTAAATACGGCGTCAGCGCCGGGTGCAGGGCCGCCTGCTCCGGCTGCCAGCGTGCAAAATAAGCGCATACTGCCCGGGCGGCGGGGGTATTGCAGCCGCTCAGCAGCTGCTCGTGCAGGGCCTTTGCCGCCTCAAAGCAGCGGCGGGCGCGCGCGGGGTCGCCTTTTTGGTCCACCCCCAAAAAATAGCTGCTGTTTTCGCATAAAAAGTTGGCGGCGATACCGGAGGTCTTTTTGACCTGCTCGGGCACGCGCATGGCGCGGGGCAGCTCTTTTTTTCCGTCTGCCGGGCGCACCTTCAGGGGAATCAGCTGGCAGAGGTTGCCCTCATCGTCCAGCTCCAGCGCAAAAGAGACCCGCACCACGCTCCAGCCGGGAGGGATTACCTCGCCCCGCCGGGCGAGCGCGTCGTAATATTGGCAAAGCGCCTGCAAAATCATCGCAGTACCTCCTTCCCCGCGACCTCCAGCACGCCGTTTGTCAGCTCCGCCATAAAAAACATGGGCTGAATGTTTCCCCGGTCGGTATAGTCCATGTCATACAGCATCAGCCCCAGCGGGCGGCTTTGGTCAATGGCGGGCACCGGCCCGCCCGGCCACGCCCGAAAGTGGGCGGGGAATTCCCGGCAGCCAAAACAGGGCTGGTGAAAACACTGCCCCCTTGCCAGCCGCCGACGGGCAATGTCAATAAACTTGCCTTCGTTGTCGGTCGGGTTGGCCGCCGGGGTCATGGTAAAGTGGCAGTCGATAACGTACCGCACGTTGGTCAGCACCAGGCTGGCCCGCTGCTGTATGCTTTTGCCGGTAATAATGGCCTGCGGTTTGCTGCCGCCGGTCATGGCGCTTTGCACGGTGGCGGCAGAAATTTTGTCTTTTACCTCGTTGCGCCGAATGCTGGTAAAGGCAATGGGGCTCAGCACGTGAATGCGGTCAACGTGCCAAACAAGCCCCGGGTGCCAGTAAATGGCGTCCATAATGCCCCGGGCGGCGGAGGGGGTCATGACGTCGTAACTCACCCGCTCCACTTTGAGCTCCGGTCTGGTAAACAGGGCGTAGTCGCCCCATACCTCTACCTGTACGCCTTGGCTCATGGATTACCCACCTCGCTTTCGCAGAAGATTAGCCGGTTTCGCCCGAACAGAACGCGCTCGGGCGGGCTGCCCCCCAAAAAGGGCGGAGGGCGAAGGGCAAAGCGGCCGCCGAATGCGGATTCGTTCATCGGCCTCGCCTCCTTTCTTTGTTTTTTACAATTGCATTGTATCACATCGGGGCTGGATTGTCAAGAAAAAATTTCGAAAGATTTGCAAGTAGCAAGTTGTCCGCCCGCCGGGGGGATGATAAAAAATCGGTTGCAAGTGCGGCCAAAATGCGGTATACTACCCCTGTAGGTCGCTTTTTGCAGGCTGCAAAAGGCGTGGATTGAAATGAAAGGTTTGCCAGTAGCGGCAACCCTTGCGGGGCGAAGGCGCAAGCGTTCGCCCCGCAAATTTTTTAAAGAAAAATGCCCTCTCCCTCTTCTGCCAACAGCGTTAAGCCGGTTTGTTCGCTGTAAAGCGCGGGGTCGGTTAAAACGGCCAGGTCATCCTCTACCATGCAAAGCGCCCCGCGGGCTGCCAGCGCCCTAAAATGCCGCTCGTAAACCGAAACGGCATGTACCCCGGCCCGGCGCAGCAGGCTGCGGCTGCGCTCGCCCTGCCGCAGCCGCTCGGCCAGCTGCCGGGCGGCGGGGGTGTGGGGTACCAGCACCGTGCGGGTGTTTTGCTCAATCAAATGAAACTCCCCGGCGGCCTCGGCAAAGGGGAACTGGGGTCTGGCGGGGTCTTGCAGGCCGTTTTCAAACCGGGAAATCAGGTTCAGCCGGTCTAAATTTTCTACCCCCATGGCGTGGCGCAATTGGGTAAAATAGCGGGCAATGGCTGCGGGCGAGTCGGGCGATTCGCCCTCGCGCAGCACGCTGCGCATAATGGCCAGCGGCCGCTGTAGGTCGTGGGGCGTTCTCCCGGCTTCTGCCGGGCGAAAGAGAAACACCACGCTTTCTTCCGCCGGGCGTTTGCCCTCCCGGTTGCACCGCCCGGCCGCCTGCACCATAGAGTCTAACCCCGCCTCCTCCCGCCAAACGGTGGGGAAGTCTAAATCCACCCCCGCCTCGACCAAACTGGTAGAGACAACCCGGCAGGGCAGGCCCTCGCGCAGCCGCGTTTTTATGGTTTGCAGCACGGCGCGGCGGTGCGCGGGAGTCATAAGGGTAGATAAATGAAAAGCCCCCTCGCCCGGCAACCGATTGTAAACGGCCGCCGCCCGCGCCCGCGTGCCCACAATGCAGAGCGCCTGCTCGCAGCCGGTCAGTTTTTCGGCCAATTCGGGGTCAGAGAGGGGGCCGACGGTTTGGTAACGCACCCTGCGAAAGACCTCTTGCGGCAAAGGCGGCGCGATTTCGCGCATGGCAAGCCGGGGCGCAAAGCGGGCAAACAGGGGGCCGAGCGCCGGTTGGGTGGCGGTGCACAAAACGCAGCTTGCCCCGTAATTCACAACCAGCTCTGTAATGGCCCGCACGCAGGGCAGCAAATAGGGCAGCGGCAGGGTTTGGGCTTCGTCAAAAATGATCACGCTGTCGGCCAGGTTGTGCAGCTTGCGGCAGCGGGAGGGCCGGGCGGCGTAAAGCGACTCAAAAAACTGCACCGCCGTGGTTACCACCACCGGCAAATCCCAATTTTCGGCCGCCAACTTGGCGCGCTCTTTGGCCGGGTTTAGCAGGCCCTCTTCGTCATCGTCCAAAGCAACGCCGCTGTGGTGCTCCAGCACGGCCTCTTCGCCCAAAATGGCCCGAAAAGTATCGGCCGTTTGCTCAATAATGTTGGTGTAGGGAATAACGTAAATAATATGCGTTTTGCCCTGCGCCGCGGCATGGCGAAGGGCGAAGGCCAAAGAAGAGACGGTTTTGCCGCCGCCGGTAGGCACCGTAAGGGTAAACAGCCCCGGCGGCTGGGTTGTACCGGCGGCGAGGCAGGCGTTTAAAACGTCGCAGCGGGCGCGGTCAAGCGCGCTGGCGGGGTTTTGGTATGTCGTAATAAAGGCCTCTAACCTGGCCAGCAGTTGAGATATGGAAAGGCCCTCGCCCCGCGGCGAGCCGCCCCGCATAAAGGCTTCGGTATCCAGCCGGTCGGCGTCTACCAGGCACGAAAACAGCATCCGAATCCAAAAAGCCAGCGAAAACCCGCCCCGTTGGCCAAGGGGGGTGGGCAGTCGGCAGTCGGTTGGCGGCGCTAAGGGAATCTCTGCGGCAAAGCGGTCGTATGGTTCCACCTGTCGGCGCAGCCGCCCGCTGAGCGTTTTGCAGGCGGCGGAATCCGCCGCGCCGCCGCCGTCTGGCAGGCCGGCGTGGTGACCGGCCACGCAGTAGGCGGCGGGCCAGCCCAAAAGGCGCGCCATTTGCTGCGCACCGGCCGTGGAATGGTCGGTTTGCAAGTTTTCGCCCCGAATGCGCCGCTGAAAGGCGGCGGAGTATTTGCCAACGTCGTGCGCCAGCCCCAGCGTGCGGGCGTAATCCGCCGCCCCAAAGGGGGCGGCAAACCCGGCGGCGCACTCGGCCGTGTTTTGGGCGTGCTCCAACACGCTTTGCTCCCGGCCGTCTTCCGTTTTGTGCGCGAGATAGGTCATGAATAGCTCCTTCCTTTCCACCGTTTTTCCGTATTTTACCACATAAACAGTCCCAATAATAGGACTTTCCCTCGCCCCCTGCAAAAAAAATTGGCAAACGGGGGTGTTCCGTTTGCCAAATTCATCTTTTTTACCCCATCAGCAGCAGGCGGGCGAGGGAGAAGTAAATGAGCAGGCTGAGGGCGTCTACAATGGTGGTTATCATGGGGCCGGCCATGAGGGCGGGGTCTAAATGCACCGCGCGGGCGGCAATGGGCAGGGTACAGCCGATGCACTTGGCCACCACCACCGCGCACACCATGGCGAGGCAAACCACCACAATGGTCATCATACTGCCCACCGGCTGCACGCCCAGCCAGTCGAGCAGCAGCATACGCAAAAAGTTTACCGCCGCCAGCGCCAGCCCGCACAGCAGCGCCACCTGCACCTCTTTTAGCAGCACCCGCAGGTAGTCGCGGGTGTGAATTTCGCCCAGCGCCAGGCCGCGAATCATTAAGGTAGAGGTCTGGTTGCCGGCGTTGCCGCCGGTGTCCATCAGCATGGGAATACAGGCGGTAAGGCCGGTAAAGAGGGCGAGCGAATGCTCAAACCCGGTAATGATTTGGCCGGTAAAGGTGGCCGAAATCATTAAAATGAGCAGCCATACAATGCGGCTGCGGGCCTGGGTAAGCACGCCGGTTTTCAGGTATTCGGTTTCAGAGGGCACCATCAGGGCCATTTTTTCCATGTCCTCGGTGTTCTCTTCTTCAATAATGTCTACAATATCGTCAATGGTAATAATGCCCACCAGCCGGTTTTCGTAGTCTACCACCGGCACGCTCAGCATATCGTATTTGCGGGCGATTTCCGCCACCTTCTCCCGGTCGTCGTGGGTGCCGACCGAGATAATCTGCGCGTTTAAATCCATAATATCCGCCACCGGCGTATCGTCCGCCGCCAGCAGCAGGTGCCGCAGCGGCAGCACGCCGATGAGCCTGCGGGAATCGTCTATAATATAGCAGGTGTAAATGGTCTCTTTGTCTACCCCCGTGCGGCGAATTTGGGCAATGGCCTCCCCCACCGTGCAGCGGCTGTGAAACTCCACCATTTCTATGGTCATGGCGCTGCCGGCGGAATTCTCGGGGTATTGCAAAAAGCGGATGATTACGTCGCGCGTGGCCGGGGTGGCGTTGGCCAGCGCCCGCCGCACCACCCCGGCGGGGACTTCTTCTAAAAAGTCTACCGCGTCGTCTACGTAGAGCTCCTCTACCAGCGCGCCCAGCTCCGCGTCGCTGATAGAGTCTACCACCACGGCCTGCTGGTCGCTGTCGAGGTACGAAAAAACCTCCGCCGCCAGCCCTTTGGGCAAAATGCGAAAAATCAGCGGCAGGCGGTCAGCCCCCGCCTCCTCCATAAATTCCGCCACGTCTACCGCGTTCATGCCGGTGAGTTGGGTTTGCAGCTCCTTCATGCGGCCGTCGGCCAGCAATTGCAGCAGCGAGTCAAACGAAATGGATTCCATGAAAAAAACGCCTCCTTGGTGCAGGCAGGCGCTCAAACAAAGGTGCGGCGTTTCAAAGAAAAAGCCAAACGGCTTTTCACCCTAACGGGTGCAGGCCAAAAGCGAAAAAGCCGAACGAACAGCGGTTCGGCGCCGTACCAAAGCAAGAGCCGCCCGCGTTGCGCTGCGACCGATGTTGTTTGTGGTTGTGCCAGGTAATCGACTGTCTCCGGCATCCATACCGCTGTCACCTCCCCGGGGGTGTTCTACTCTTTTATGATACCCGCAAACGGCCGATTTGTCAACAAAAAAAGCGGCGGACTTTGCCCTGCCCCCTTGCTTTTTTGCTTTGTTGCGGTATAATAGCAGTAGCAACGAA
>CANQGN010000029.1 GCA_947623215.1 uncultured Clostridia bacterium | reverse complement strand
CTCACCTGCCCCCGCCAAACCCCCGCCGCCGCGCTGGAGGCCGCCATTCGCTCGGTCAACAGCAAGCTGGTGCGCTCGGTCGAGCTGTTTGACGTGTACGAGGGCAGCCAGCTGCAAAACAACCAAAAGAGCCTGGCTTACTCCATTACCTTACAGGCAGACGACCACACCCTGACCGACGAGGAATGCGCCGCCGTGATGAGCAAAATCATTGCCGCTTTAGAAAAAGCCGGCGCTCTGCTGCGCAGCTGACCCGCCGCATTGTAAGCAAAAAACAAAATAAAATCCCCGCTTGTTGGTTCCGCAAACGCGCTGCGTGCGAACCCGGCCAAGCGGGGATTTTTTTGGTTTATTGGTCAGGCGGTCGGCGGGCGGGTAACCGAAACGTAGCCCACCGCGCCGGAGGCGGCCTCTAACTCTTCCAAACTCAACCTTACGGCGCTGCTGGGGGTACCGGCGGCGGGGTAAAGGGTGGCGTAGGCGCGTAGGGATTCATCTAAATAAACCGGAGCGGCCTCCCGCAGGGCAAAGGGGCAAACCCCGCCCACCGGGTGGCCGGTTTTTTGCTCTACCAGCGCGGGGGACAGCAGCTTGGCCTTGCAGCCGAAGGCGGCCTTAAAGGCGGCGTTGTGAATGCGGGCGTCCCCGGCGGTGAGCACCAAAAACCACTCGGTTTCGTTTTTTTGAAAGGCCAGACTTTTGGCAATGCACCCGGGTGGAACCCCCAGCGCCCGGGCGGCTAATGCTACCGTAGCGCTGGAAGAATCAAAGGTAATCACGCGGTCGGCCAGCCCCAAAGGGGCCAGCGCCGCCTGTACGGACGCTAACGACACGGCGGTGGTTCCCTCCCCTTATCTTACGGCTGCGACGTTGCCGCCGGAGCGGTGGGGGTAACGCTGGTGGCGGTGGGGGTCCACAACGCCACGGCGGGCGGGGGGTCGCCCGGGGCGCGCAGGCGGGCGATACTTACGTCTACCGTGTAGTCCTCCCCCTCGCGCAGAGCGCGGGCCACCACGGCCAGCCGCCCCTCTTTGCCGTCGCACAGCAGGGTGAGCAGGCGGTCGTCTTGCTCTACCGTAATGCCGGTGTCAATCAGCGAGCGGTCGGCCATGCTCGCCACAAAGTTGTAAAAGGCGGTGGGCGTGGCAAACTGCCCTTGCGAAAACTCAGTCACGTCGGTATCGTCACAGGGCGCAACGGCAAAAACCTTGTATATGTAGGCATCTTGCAGGGTGTCTAAAAAAAGCAGCGGCGCGTTTTTGTAAAAATCCAGCGAGCGGTAGCCGGTCAGGCTGCCAAACAGCGCTTCGCCGCCGTGAATAACGGTGTTGGTACGCGAAACGGCGGGGTCGACCGCCTGCAGCAGGTAGGGCGTGCCGCAGGGGTTGGCCGAACCGTCAAACAGGTGGTTGACGTAATACACGCTGTCGTGCTTCACCGGGCTTACCACCGGCAGGCTTAAGTCGCTGCCCGGCACCACCAGCCAGCCGGTCAGCTCGTCGTTCAGGTCATACAGCGCGCCCAGCTCTTCATTGTACTGCTCCGGCAGGCTGCCCTGCCCGTGCTGACCGTAAAGATTTTTGAGGCTTTTGTAAAACGAGGCGGCGCGGTAGGGCTGGTAAAGCAGCCGGTAGCCCGGCACGGCGGCCAGCAGCACCACCAGCAGCACAATGGCCAGGGTGGCAAGGCGGCGGCGCCGCCGGCGGGCCTTTACCCCCGTGCGGCGCACCAGCCGCTGCTCTTTGGGGGTGAGCTTGCGAGAATCCGTCGCCCCGGCGGAAATGCCGGTGGTCTCCGGCAGGGGGGCGGGGTCGGTTTGGTTTGTTTGTGGCATGGCAGTTACTACCGTCCTTTTTGCTCGGCCGGTCAGGCCGTTTTACTTTCGGGTTGGTCTTCCCCGCCGCCCGGCGCGGAGTCGACCGATTCTGCCGATTCTTCGGCAGAAGAAGCCGGGGGTTCCGCCTCAGACGGCGGCGGCGCTACCGAAGTCGTATCGCTCGGAACCGACGACTCCGGCGGCTGAGAAGAAACCGGGGGCGACTCCGAGTCCGGCGGGGACTCCACCGATGGGCCGTCGAAGTTAGAATCCCACGGATTTTCGTTAATCGAAGTCATACTGGGGTCTATGCTGCCGGTGTTGGACCACACAATGCTGGAGGTGGGGGTAGAGGAACGGGGCTTGGAGGCGGCGGAAGAAGCCTTAGAGGGAGCAGCCTTAGAGGAAGCCTGCTTGGAGGCAGTGTAGGTGTAAGAGCGCACCGAGGTGCGGCCGGAAGAACCGGTTTTTTTGTAGTAGGCTTTGGGAAAGACCGGGTCGTCGTTCTCTGACGTTTTGGTAAGGTCTACCGCCGGGTCTTCGCCCGGGCGCACCCGGCGGGCGAGCACCACTAAACGGGCGTCGTCAAACTCATAGGTGCAGGTAGAAAGGGTAAGCAGCTTGTCGCCGTATACCGCGTCTACCCCCGTGTTAATGAGCGAGCGCTGGCGGCATTCGTCTACGTATTGCAAAAAGCTTTGCTCGGTGGTAAAGGCAAGGTGGCGGTAGGGGAAAACCGTATCTTCCGCGTCTGCTTTTTCGGTGTTGACAATGAAAACGGAAAGGATTTTCCACTCCACCGTTTCGGTATCATACAACCAGGTGAACTGTACGGTTGGGTGCTTTTTGTAAAAGTCATAGTCCCGCAGGCGTTTGAGCTCGCCAAACATGGTACCGTCTCGCATGTGGTGGCCGTAAATCACGGTATTGTCTGAAAGGCCCTCTTCGGCGGTAAAGGTGTTTTTAGAGTCGGCAAACAGCGTGCCGTATTTGCTCTTTTTGCCTTCAAAGGTGGTGTCAAGATATTTTTCGTTGTTGGTGGTTTTTACCACCGGGTTATCGCACTGGGTGCCGGGCACCGTTAGCCAGCCTACCGTGTCGGGATTCACGGCCAGCAGGGCTTTAAAGCGCTCGTTTATGCTCATCTCCTGATGAAAAATGCCGCTGATTTCCTGATTATTGCGCTTGGCCAGCCAGCTTTGCAGGTAGTAGTCGGCAATGTAAATGAGCGAACCAATGCACACCAGCAGGCAGATCATCATAATGATTTTGCGGGTAATTTCCGCCGGGGAGTCGCCCTTTTGGGGCAAAATGGTCTGCCACCAGCGGCGGCGGGCTTTTAGAGGATCGGGCGACTGCCCCTTGGCGAGAAAGGCCGGGTCCTCCCGCAAATAAAGCCGCACCATATCCAGCGCGTTCATGGCGGCCGAAAGGCGAATTTTCTCGCGCGGGGAGTCGGGGTTGCAGCGCAGCCGGCGGGTAAAGCAGCGGGTACCGTCAAATAATGAAATATACACCAGCCCCACCGGTTTTTCTTCGCTGCCGCCGGTGGGCCCCGCCATGCCGGTAATGCCAATGCCAAGGTCTGCCTTGCCCTTTTGGGCCGCGCCTTTGGCCATGGCCTCCGCCACCTGGGGGCTTACCGCGCCGTAGGTTTTCAGCAGCGAGTCGGGCACGCCCAGCACCTCGTGCTTCACCCGGTTGGCATAGGCCGAAACGCCGAATTCAAATACTTCCGACGCGCCGGAAACATCGGTAAGCATTTCAGAGAGCATACCGGCGGTGCAAGACTCTGCCGTGGCAATGCGTTTGCCGGCTTTTTTTAAAAGCGACACCACCGTTTGCTGTAAGGTGACGTTTTCTGCCGCGTAAACGCAGCTGCCAAGGCGGGCTGCAATTTCTGCCTCGCGCATACGACAGCGTTGCTCGCACGCCGCCCGGTCCTGCCCCACGCTGGTGATTTTGATGCGCAAGTCGCCCTGCCCCAAATAGGTGGCCACCCGGGGGTCGTCGCCGGCAAGCAGATCGCCCAGCTGCTCCGCTACCTTAGACTCGCCCATGCCGAAGACCTTTAAGGTGCGGCTGACCACGGTAGAGTCGGTTTTGGTTTGCAGGTAGTCTTCTACCGAATTTTCAAACATCGCCCGCAGCTCGCGCGGGGGGCCGGGCAGCATAACAATGCACTGGTTGCCGGATTCTATGGCGCAGCCGTCCGCCGTGCCCACGGGGTTAGGGAACACCACCGCCCCGGCGGGAAAGAGCGCCTGCTTGCGGTTGGCCGGGGGCATGGGCTGGTCTTTGGCGGCAAAGGCGCGGGTTAAGCGCTTCATGCTCTCGGGGTGCTCTACCAGCTCCATACCAACGGCGGCGCAAACCACCTCTTTGGTCATATCGTCCGCCGTGGGGCCAAGCCCGCCGGTAAACAGAATGACCGGGCTGCGGGCCACGGCGGCGGCCAGCGCCTCGGTAATGCTCTCCGGTTTGTCGTCTACCGCCGTTTGGCGGGTCACCTGAATGCCGATTTTCGCCAGCTGCTGCGATAAATAGGAGGCGTTGGTATTGCTTACGTCGCCGGCGATGAGCTCCGCCCCGACCGAAATAATTTCCGCATTCACAAAGCCTCTCTCCTTCCCTGTTTAGTCCATGCGCTCGAGTACGGCGCCCGCGACCGCGCGGGCGGTGAGCGTCTCTACCTCCAGCGCCGCCTCGGCTTTTTCTACCTGCTCCAGCGTGGGGCGGGTTTTGGGGTGGCGGGGGGTAAACACGGTGCAGCAGTCTTCATACGGCAGCACCGAGGTTTCAAACGTGCCGATTTTGCGGGCGAGCGATACGATTTCTTCTTTATCGCTGCCAATGAGGGGGCGAAAAACCGGCAGAGAACACACGGCGTTGGTGCACACCAGCGCGCTTAGCGTTTGGCTCGCGACCTGCCCCACGCTCTCGCCCGTAATCAGCGCCTTACAGCCCGCTTTGAGGGCAATTTGCTCGGCGCAGCGCATCATAAACCGCCGCATAATAATGGTAAACAGTTCCTCCGGGCAGGCTTCGCCGATGGATTGCTGAATCTCGGTAAAGGGCACAATCCACAGCGGAATGGGCCCGGCGTAACCCGCCACGGTTTGCAGCAGGGTGCGCACCTTTTGCTCGGCGCGGGGGCCGGTGTAGGGGGGCGAGGCAAAATGCACCGCCGTAAGCCCTACCCCCCGGCGGGCCATGCGCCAGGCGGCCACCGGCGAGTCGATGCCGCCGGAAATTAAAATGGCCGCTTTACCGGCCGTGCCGCCGGGCAAGCCCCCCGCGCCCGGCAGCTGCGGGCCGTGCAGGTACACGCCAAAGTCGCGCACCTCTGCCACCACCAGCAAATCCGGGTTATGTACGTCTACTGTTAAGTGGTGAAACCGGCTGAGCAAATAGCCCCCCAGCTCCCGCGCCAATTCGGGAGAAGTGAGCGGAAAGGTTTTGTCTGCCCGCTTGCACTCTACCTTAAAGGTGGCGGCGGCTTGCAGCTGCGGCGCCAAATACGCTGCCGCCGTGCGGCAAATATCCGGCAAATCTTTTGTTGCCACGCAGGCGCGTGAAAAGGCGGAAATGCCAAACACCCTGCCCACCCGGCGCACCGCTTCTTCAAAATCAAACGCGTCGTCGCCCGGCACGACCGCCATGGCCGACTGGGCGCGTACAATCTCCATTTTGCCAAGGGGTTTTAAGCGGCGGCGCAGGGTTTTGGCCATCGCATCTTCAAAACTGCGGCGGTTAAGGCCTTTTAGGGCCATTTCGCCGTTTTTAATGAGGATTACTTCTTTCATTTGGTTCCTTTCCGGTACAGGGTGCGGCAAACGGTTTGCAAAGCGCTTAAAAACAAGTCGACGGCGGCGGGGGTGGTGTCGGTAGAAAAGCTCACCCGCAAGGCGGAATCTACCAACGCGGGGGGCAGGCCCATGGCCCCCAGCACGTGGCTGCGACCCCCCTTGGCGCAGGCGCTGCCGCCCGAGACGAAAACGCCCTGTTCTTCCAACGCGCGAATGAGCACTTCGGAAGGCAAGCCCGGCACCGAAAGATTCACAATAAAGGGGCTGGCGTTTGGCGGGCTGTTGCAGACGGCACCGGGAATTGTTGCCAGCCCGGCGAGCAGCCGCACCCGCAGCGCCTCAGCCGCACGCTCGGCCTCCCCCGCCGGGGGCAGGGCCTCTACCGCCGCGGCAAAGGCGCCGATTTGGTGCACCGCCTGCGTGCCGGAGCGCAGCCCCCCCTCTTGCCCGCCGCCGTAGGTTTGGGGGGTTAGCCGCACCCCTTTTTTTACATACAGGGCGCCCACCCCTTTGGGGGCGTGTATTTTGTGGCCGCTTACCGAGAGCAGGTCTACCCCCAGAGAAGCAACCGAAAGGGGCTGCTTGCCGAAGGCCTGCACGGCGTCGGTATGCAGCAGGGCCTTGCTGCCCTTGCGTTTCAGCAATGCGGCAATTGCTTCTACCGGCTGGCGAGCGCCGGTTTCGTTATTCACCAGCATGACAGAGACCAGCACCGTGCGCTCGGTCAGCGCCCGCTCGACCGTTTCAAGGGAGAGCCCGCCGTCTTTTTCTACCGGCAGTACAACGGCGTGAAAGCCGAAGCCCTCCAGCGCCTTAACCGCCTGCAACACCGAGGGGTGCTCTACCGCCGTGGTGAGCACGGTATCCCCCCGGCGGCGGGCGGAAAGCGCCGCGCCCAACACCGCCAGATTATTACTCTCTGTACCGCCGGAGGTAAACACAATCTCCCCCGGAGAAGCCGAAAGCGCCCCGGCTACAGTTTGGCGGGCGGCTTCCAGCGCCTGCTCGGCCGCAAAGCCGAGCGAATGCACCGACGAGGGATTGCCGAAATTTTGGCACATCAGCTCGGCGGCGCGGGCGGCGGCCGCCGGGCAAACCGGCGTGGTAGCGCTGTTGTCTAAATACGCGGTAGTCACGCCGACGCGCCCCTTTCGTGGTAATCATACGCCTCTATTATACTATAAACGCCCGGGCGATTCAAGGGGAATCTTGCGCTAAGGGCCGCTTTTTAGGGGCGCCGCCCCCTTAGCGGCGGTTTACGTCTAACTGACCGGCGCGTTTAACCGAAACTTCGGCCTCGCATTGTACGGTACATAGGGGAATCGTCTGCCGCCAGGAGGACAGGGTTTGAAAATAGGCGGGGTGCTGCTGAATGAGGCTGCGGCCAAGGTCAAACACGTCGCAGTGCTGCTGCAAAAAGACCGTTTGCAGAGTTTGCTCTACCGTCTGCTCCATTTTTTTCGCCAGCGCCGTCTCAAACTCCGGCAGATTTTCTAAGGTAACAGCCTGAAAAGCCGCCGTTTCGCTTACGTTGCAGCCGGCTTTCAGCCGCAGGGTAAAGCGGGGTCTCCCCTCCTCTACCGCCGATTCTATGGCCGCCTGTATTCTCTGAAAGCGCAGGGCGCAGAGTTCGCCGCGAAAGGGGAGCACAAAGGCGCGTTCGTCGGCGTAGCCGCGAATCCAGTTATAAGCCCAGGTCATTTGCCCGTTTAGCACGAAAGCGGGGCGGTCGTCTATAAAGCAGGTCACCCCGGCCAGCACCGCCCGGCGACCCTCCCCCTGCCGCTCTACCGCAAGCAGGGGCAGGGTAAGGTCGGCATAAGGCACGGTAAGGCGGGCGCCCACCGTCATCATTTCGCCGCTGAAGCGCTCTACCTTGCTTTTGCCGTAGTGCAGCATATCCGCCAGCACCCCCGCCGGCATACGATCGCCCTGCCCCTCTACCGTTAACAAATCCGCCGCTTTGCCCTTTGTCATGGCGAGGCAAACGTTGTTGCCCATTTCGCTGCTGCGCATAAAAAAGTCTAAATTGGGCCACAGCCCCCGTTCCAACACGGCGGCGGAAAATAATATGACTTGCGTGTCGGCAAAAAAAGACTCTCGCCCCGTGTTTTGGTCAATGGTGCGCAGCGCTTCATACACCGTTTTGCCCGTCGCGCGGAAAAGCTGGTAGCGGTTGTGGGTGGTGTTCTCAGAAGAGGGCGCGTAGGCCTGCACGGTCAGGGCAAAACCTTCCTCCTCCCCCTCTGCCGCTTCGTCTACCGCAATGCCCTCTACAATCAGCCGCTCTTTCAGCGGCGGGGCGCCGCCGCAGGCGGTAAGGCAGGCGGTAAGGGCCGCGCTAACGAGCAGGCACAGCAGGCGTTTCACGGTGGCGATTCTCCTTTCGTTTGCCCAGCGCCGCCAGCAGCAGCGGCAGGGCGATGAGGTAAACCCCCACCACGCCGAGCATAAGCGGCATAGAAAAATTGAGCTTATTTTCGGCCATGGTGGCCGAGTTCCAGGCGGCGCAGGCGGTGGCGGCCGCCCCCAGCGCCGGCAGTAAAAAGGGGCGGGCGGCTTTGGGGGTAAGCGGCAGCAGGCAGCGGCGGCAAAGCAGCAGCGACAGCGAGCTTTTGGCAAAAACCCCCAAAATCCAAACCGCGGCGGCCACGGCCGACAAATTGCGCAGCTCCCCCACCTTGGCCACCCCCGCCGCCGTGTAAAAGGGGAACATTTGCAGGGCGCTGTAGGGCCCCAGCACCGCCAGCACGGTGTAAAAAATCAAAAACAAAAAGAGCGGCGCCACCAGCGCATAGCCGAGGTAAGCCTTTTTTACCCCGCCCCGCACCGCCCCCGGCAGCATGAGCACCACAAACACTTCCAGCGAATTGGAAAGCAGCAGCAAGAGCGAAAGGCCAAGGGCGCCGCGCGGTTCGTAAAAGGGCGAGAGAATATTGAGAGAGTCAAACCGGGGCAGCAGCACCGCCACAATGGCCAGCAGCGAGAGCAGGCACACCACCGAAAGCAGTGCAGACAACCGAAAAATGGCCTCTAACCCCCGGCAGACGGCATAACAGGCGGGCAGGAGCAGCAACAGGGGGAAAAAGAGCGGGCTTTTCTCTGGCTGCAAGGTAGAGGTAACAAAAAACGAAAAGCGCGAAACCGGCAGCACCGTAAGCAAAAAGAAGCCCGCGCCGTAAAGCAAACTGACCGCCCGCCCAAGGGGTTTACTAAGCGAGAAGGCGTACTCGCACACGCTCACCGGGCCGGAGCGCCGCCGCAGCACAAAGGCCGGCAGTGCCAGCGCCAGCAGAAAAGGCGGCAGCAGCAGAGCGGCCAGCCAGTCGGTAGGGCCTATGGTGTGGGCGTTAAAATTAATGCTGTAGGTGAGGGTAAGCACCACGCGCGAGAGCAGCAGGTAGCAAAAGAGCTGCCCCGCGCCAATGACCGGGCGGCGGCTCAACGGTCTTCCTCCCCCGCGCCGTGCAGCGCCTGCACCCGGGCGGTGTGGCGGGCAAGGGTAGGCCAGCCCGCCCGCACGACCGCATCCCGCATGGCGGTGCGGTCAAAAGGCAAAAAGGGGGCGAAAATGGGAATGGAACAAAATTCCAGCGAAGCGATTTCAAGCAGCACCAGCGAAAAGAGCAAAATGACCCCAAACAGCCCCGCAATGCCGCCCACCAATATCATGGCGAAGCGAAGAATCGCCACGGGGTAATAAAGGGTGGGTATCACGTAAGAGGAGAGCGCTGTGACCGCCACCACAATAATCATGGGCGCGCCAATCAGCCCGGCCGAGACGGCCGATTCACCAATCACCAGCGCCCCCACAATGCTCACCGCGTGCCCGACCGACTGGGGCAGCCGCAGACCCGCCTCGCGCATTATCTCGTAGATGGTATGAATCATCAGCGCCTCCCACATAAGCGAAAAGGGGGTGGTTACCTCGGCGTCTACCAGTTTAAAAAAGACGGCGGTAGGAAAAATCTCCGGGTTGTTTTCGCCGATTGCCACGTATAGTCCGGGAAAGACGATGGCCATAAAGAACGAAAAATATTTGAGCAGCCGCACAAAGGTGGCAAAGGCGGGGTGCAGGGTGTAGTCGTCCATGCTTTGAAAATGCTCGCAAAACAAAGTGGGCGCAATGAGGCAAAAGGGGGTGCCGTCTACCAGCACGGCCACCCGCCCCTCGCACAGCTTGGCGCAGGCGGCGTCCGGCCGCTCGGTCGCCCCCACGGTGGGGAAAAGCGAGAGGGGCCGACTTTCTAAAAACGGCTGTAAATAGCCCGATTCCAGCACGGCGTCTATTTCTATGCGTTGCAGTCGGCGGCGAACGAAATCTACCACTTTGGGGGAGGCCGAACCCTGTAAATAGCAAATGGCCGCGGCGGTTTTGGAGCGCCCGCCCACCGTAAGATTTTCTACCCGCAGGGCGGGGGTTTTCATGCGGCGGCGCAGCAAGGCTACGTTTAGCCGCAGTACCTCTACAAAGGCCTCGTGCGCGGCGCGTTCCATTTCTTCATTGCGGGGGGCCTCTACCCCCCGCGCGGGGAAGTGCTGCACCCCAAGGGCAAGGGCCACGGCGCAGCCGTCAAGCAGCAGCAGCGCAAAGCCAGAGGCAAGTAGGGTGGGCAGTTCGTCTACCGTTTCGGCCCGCTGCTGCTCCGGCGCGGTTGAAAGGCTGCGCTCAATAAAGGAAAAGCATTCCTCCGCATCCGTGGGCAGGCGGGGGGCGGCGGTGAGTTTTTCCAGCAGCATTTTGTTCAAATCGTCTTTGCTTACCATATTGTCCAGCGCCAGGCAGGCGAAGCGGCGGTTTTGCACCGTCAGCTCCCGCACTGTCAGGTCGTCGCTGTTACCGTAGGCCTCTTTTACCCGCGTTATATTCTCTTGCAAATTTTTGCTGAGGGGTTCGGGCGGCTTTTGGGGATCGGCGTATTGCTGCTGGCGGGCGGTATGAAAAAACTGCCGCAAAAAGGTGACGGCGTTCATGGGTAAGTTCCTCCTTTAACCGGGTAATTGGTAAAAAACGCCGGGGCTAACCGGCGGCAGGCCGCTCAAACTACGCTTAGGAGCGTGAACAAGCATGATGATAACCTTTATTCGCACTGCGGTGCTTTACGCGGTGGTGATTGTAGCCCTGCGCCTGATGGGCAAACGGCAAATCGGCGAATTGCAGCCGGGCGAGCTGGTGATAACCATTTTAATTTCAGAATGCGCGGCCGCGCCGCTGCAAGACCTGAACCGCCCGGTGGTCAATGGTATTATCGCCATTTTCACCCTTGTTATTCTGGAAATCCTGCTCTCTTGCCTTACCCTAAAGCTGCCCGCCCTGCGCCGGGCGGTAGACGGCCGCCCCCTGCCGGTGATACAAAACGGCCGCTTACAGCAAAGCGCGCTGCGGCGGCTGAGAATCAGCGTGGAAGAGCTGACCGAAGCGCTGCGCCAGCAGGGATTTTTTTCGCTGGAAGAGGTGGCCTGCTGTTTGGTTGAAACCAACGGGCAAATCAGCGTGCTGCCAAAGGCCGAAAATAAACCCGCCACGGCCGGTATGGTGGGAGCGGCGGTAAGGCCGGCGGCGCTGCCCTGTTTGGTAATAGACGACGGCCGGCTGCAACCGCGGGGACTGCGGCTGTGCGGCCAAAGCCGGGCGGCGGTCAATGCCATTTTGCAAAAAGAAGGCATTACCATGGGCGACGTGTTTTGCATGACCTTAGACGAAACCGGGCGCTACCGGTTATGGAAACGGGAGGCGAACGCATGAGGCGGCTGTGGGCGGCGGCGGTGCTGGCGGCGCTGATAGCCGGCGTTTGCCTGTGGGGCGGCGGGCGCATTGCCGCGGGAGTAGAGCGCATGGAGCGGCGGCTGGACGAATGCGAAGCGGCGGCCAAAACCGGCCGGGCGGAAGAAATGCACCAAGCGCTTGCGGCGGCGAGCGAGCAATGGCAAAGCGAGCGGCGGGCGCTTATGACCATTGCCCGGCAGGAGCTGCTGGACGAGGTAGACGACCAGCTGAGCTATATGAACGCCCTGATAGACTGGCACAAAGAGGAGTTTGTGCCCGCCCTCACCCTTTGCCGCGCCGCGCTGGAAGAAATGAAGCAAATGGAGCTGCCCTCCGCCAGCTCGTTTTTCTAACCAAAAAAAGGGAAAACCCGCCCCGTTTTGGCCAAGGCCAAACGGAGCGGGCATTTTTTTGTATAGGCAATACAATCAGGGTACAATGCGCCTGACGCGGCGCGATTTTCCGATTTGCTGCGTTGTCGGCCTTGAAATACGTTAGTATTCCTGCGGCCTGCCGCCTTGCAAAGTCAAAAAATCGCG
>CANQGN010000028.1 GCA_947623215.1 uncultured Clostridia bacterium | reverse complement strand
GGTTGCCGGTAACGTAGGGCACAAAGGAGGTCCAGTTGCCACCCTCGGTACGAATGCCAATGGTACCGTCAAACAAATCGCGGTTGCCGTCGCGTACCCGGCGGTAATTGTCCATACGCGAAAGGGTGCGGTAAACGTCTAAATCCTCCAGCGGGCGGCTCCACTCCGGAAAAGCGGCGTCTTCAGAAAGATAGCTCGGCTCGTGGTGGTCTAAGAAGGTGCCCGCCTCCGGGTCAATGGCCTCAAAGCTCTCGTAGGCGGTGCCCCAGTAGTCGTTTAACTGCTCAATGGTCTTGTATTTTTCTTTTAGCCAAGCGCTAAAGCCGGCCTTCATTTCATTCGAGAGATGATGCCGGTTTTGAATGTCTACCCGGTGCCAGCCGCGGGTATCCTCCGCCACTACCAGCACCTTTCCGTCGCCCATGGTAAAGTAGTTGTCGCCCCAGCGGCGGAACTGGTAGCCGGTTTTTACCGTGTTGGCGTCTACCAGAATGGGGTCGTCTACCGAATGCACCTGCGCGGGGTCGTAGCGCTTGCGGTCGCCGGTAATCCAGGCCGCTTTGGCCACGTTGGCGGGCGACTCGTAGGGGTAGGTAATCCACCCCTCCAGCCGCATTCCCAGCTGCTTAATGGCGTCGCACATAAACCAGTGGGCGTCGGTATTGTGGTTAAACAAATTGGGGTCGTCGCTCGTAAGGGTTTCAAAAGCGGCGGTGGTAGAAATTAAGTTCACGCCCGCCTGCTGCATATCCAGCAGTTCATTGAGCAGGGTCTGGTCGGCCTCCGGCCCCAGCGCCACGTGTACGCGCATGTCGCACATCGACTGGGCAATGACCGCCGGTTCGCGCTCGCCCTTGTCGTTAATAATGTAGTTTAAGTGCTCGCGGTCGAGCTTTACGGTAATGGAGTCGCTTTCTACCTCTACCGGAATGGTAACGGCCGCCTGGTTCATGCTGTTGCCGCTGAGCAGCTTTACGGTAATGCAATTCGTCCAGGGGGCGGTTTGCACGTACAGGCGGTGCACGCCGTCGCGCTCGGGGTGAATGTCAAAGGGGGAATGCCAGCTGTCAAACGAAGTTAAAAACTCCTCATAGGTGTGCAGCCAGGTGTTGCGCTCGACCGCCGGTTTGTAGGTAACGGTAAGGGGAGCGGGTTCTACCGCTCGAAACTCCTCTTCAATGGTAAAGCAAAAATAGGCGGTTTCATAGGGTACGCCCGCCCAAATGTTGCGGGTAAAGTTTTCGGGATTATACGTTTCGTTGCGCACCAGGCACCGCAGCGCCACCCGGTACTCGCCCACCGGCACGTTTTCGGCATGGTCAAAGCTTACAAAAAAGTCGCCTTCCTCGCCGGGGTAGCAATCGTCCAGTAGACGAATAAACAGGTTGTTCTGCTCGCGGTAGCGCACCCATTCGCCCGCTTCGTTTTTCTTTTCTAAAATGGGCTCAAAACAAAAGGTGCCGTTGCCGTTTACGCTTAAAATGGTGTCGCCCACGTTGCGGTAATGGAATTTCAGCCAAAAATAATCTGCCTTTTTCATTACGCTGCTGCGGGTGAGCGCGGCGGTATCGTACATGGGGTACTGGGTCGCCATGCGGTCGCCCTCAAAATTGCCGTGGTGGCGGGCGCGGCGCTCCGGGTGGTTTTCGGCCGTTACGTAGCCCAAAAAGTCAAAGGCCACGTCTACCTTGCCGGGCAAAATGTTGCTGTAAAATTCCTGCCCCTTTTTGCGGTCTTTGTCTTCCAGCGCGGTGGCGAGCAGATGAATGCTCTCAAAGCAGCTGGCCTGCTCGAACCGATAGTCAATGGGAATCAGGTCGTAGGCGGTGCAGGCGGTGGGCATACTGAACGAAATACGGTTGCCGTTTTCGGTGGTCAGCGTGCCGGTGTAGCGGGGCACCCCTTCAAACGAGCGGAAGGGTGCGTTGCGCGACAGGGGATTGTAAATAAGGCCCCGGTCGTCGTGAATGGCGTAGGCGTCGGTTACCGCGGTGCGCGGCGCGTCGGTTTTCGGTTTGGTTGACATAAACTTGTCCCCCTTTTTCTTGAATCAGAAAAAATGGCAATTTTCGGGAACCGCCCGGTTTTGCCGAGGCGATTCCTTAAGGCGAGGGGAGCGGAACACACGCCGCCCTTCGCCTTATGTGCAATGTACCATATTCCGGGGCAAAAGTCAATCAAAAACTCCCGCAAAATCGCCAAAAGGGGGCGGAATTTGCAGCGATATGGGTTCACCGGTTACAGGGTGCAAAAAAGACAGCCCCCCGCAGTGGAGCAAAAAGTGGCGGCCGGGGCGCTCTGCCCCGTACAAAAAATCGTCTAACAGCGGGCAGCCGAGGGCTGCCATGTGCACCCGCAGCTGGTGGGTGCGCCCGGTCACGGGGTGCAGCTCTACCAGCGCCAGCCCCTGCCGCTCGCTCAGTACCCGGTAGCGGGTGAGGGCGGGCTTGCCTTCGGGTGAGACCGTGCGCCGCAGCACGCTGCCCTGCTCGCGCGCAATGGGCAGGGCAACCTCTCCCTGCGGGGGGTCCGGCACCCCGCAGGTGACGGCGTAGTAGGTTTTTTGCAAGGTTCCCGCCTGGCACTGGCCGCTTAAGGCCGCCGCCGCAAAGGCGTGGCGGGCAAACAGGGTCAGCCCGCTGGTGTAGCGGTCTAACCGGGTTACGGGGTGCACCCCGCCGGGGCGGTAAAAGGCCACGGCGTTGGCCAGCGTATCCGCCGGGTGACCGGCGCTGGGGTGGGTGGGCATACCGGCGGGCTTGTCTGCCGCCAGCAGGTGGTCGTCTTCCCACACCACCCGCAGGGGGGCGGTCGCCACCGGGCGCACCGCCGCCGGGGGTTCCGTAAGGCGCAGGGTCACCCGCTGCCCGGCGGCAAGGGGGGCGGTTACGTTTAAAGGCCGCCCCTCGCAGAGGATGCCGCCGCTTACTTTTAACCGGCGCAGCAGCCCGGTCGAAACGCCTCGCTCGCGCAGCAGGGTTTTGACCGGCACGCCCGCCCGCTCGGGCGGCACGCAAAAGGTAAGTTCGGTCATGGCGACTCCTTTTAAAAAAACTTGTACTCCCGCCCGTCGTCTGGTATACTGTATCATAAGAGAATCGGTTACAGGGAGGGGTTATGGTGACGCCCGTACTATTGGCCTCCGGTTCGCCGAGGCGCAAAGAAATTCTCACCGGGCTGGGCATTCCCGTGCGGGTAGAGGTGCCCGGCGTGAGCGAACGGCTGCCCCGCGCCCCGGCGGACGAGATGACGAGAACGCTCTCGCGCCGCAAGGCGGAGGCGGTGCAGCGCCGCCTTGTAGAGGCGGGCGAAGACTGGCGGCATACGCTGGTGGTGGCGGCGGATACCGCCGTGGTGCACCGCCTGCGGGTGCTGGGCAAGCCCAAAACCCGCGCCGCCGCCGCCGACATGCTGCGCCGCTTGCAGGGCAAGGCCCACTTTGTTACCACCGGGCTTACGCTGCTGTACGGCGAGCGGGCGGCGACCGACAGCGTGCTCACCCGCGTAACCATGGCCCCCATGAGCGAAGAAGAAATTGCCGCCTACGTAAAAACCGGCGAGCCGATGGACAAAGCCGGCGGCTACGCCATACAGGGCCTGGCCTCGCTGTTTGTAACCGGCATTACCGGGGACTACTGGAACGTGGTGGGCTTCCCGGTGCGGCGGTTTTACGAGCTGCTGCCGGAGGTGGGGCTGTCGCTGGCAGACTTAGTCGCCCCATGAGCGGACAGCATATGGAAAAAGCATTGGTTTGCACCCGGTAGGGACGAATCGGTTTAGGAAGGCAAAATCGCAGATTTTGTCTTCCTAAACTGCGCCGCACCCGAAATCGAGGCGTTTTTTCGTCAGGGTGCGGTCGCTCCCACGCAGTCGTACTTTGTGTACGGCAAGTGGGGCGAACGCGCAAATGGCGGGAAAAGGGCCGATTGCGGGCGGTTCGGCACTGCCGGGTGGAAACCTATTTACTCAAGCGGTCGAACCCGTAGCGTGGCCCCCACGCTGCGGCAGATTTCGGCCGCTTTTTGCTGTTCTTCTTTGGTGGTTACGCCGTCTACCACCGTCAGCACCACCTGCGGCAGGCAGGCGGCGGCCTCTTTGGCAAAGCGCAGCATGGCCTCAAACGAGGGCAGGCCAAAGCGGGGGCGCACCAGCCGCAGGTAATCCTCTGCATTGGTGGCGTTTAAGCTGACGGAGGCAATGTCGATAAGCCCTTTCATTTTTTGGGCGGTGGACTCCCCATTGATGAGATCCGACAGGCCGTTGGTGTTCAGCCGAATCGTCCAGTCGCGGGTCTCCTTTACGTGGCGGGCGACCGCCAGCAGGTCTTCCAGCCGCTCGGTGGGTTCGCCGTAGCCGCAAAAGACCAGCTGGCTGAATAAATCCGGATCCCAAGCGTCGACGCTCTCGCACACCTCCGCTACCGTGGGTTCGCGCTCCAGCCAAAGGGAGTTCGAGCCGTACACCCCTTCTCCCTTTTGCCGCAGGCAAAAGGTACACGCGCAGGGGCAGCGGTTGGTCATGTTGACGTAGAGTCCGTTTTTAACAGGATAGGTAATGGTCATCATTTTTGTTTCTTCCCCTCATACAATAAACCGAAGCGTTCTTTTAAGCGCAGCCGGTCAAAGGCAAAGCCGACCGCCAAAAACAGGGCGGAGCTGAGCACCCACTGGGTAACATAGCCCGGAATGCCCGCCGCCGGGGCAATGAAGTTGCCGGTTATGACGGCATCGTACAAATAGTAGCCCCCTATGCAAATCACCCCGGCGGGCAGCAGTGCCAGCAGGTTGCGCAGGGTAAGCACTTTTTCGCTGCGGCGGGTAAAAAAGAGGGCCGTGACCGCCTTAATAACCGCCGAGCCCGGCGCCCATATGGCGTAGCCGGTCAGACCGTCGGCCAGCACCGCCCCAATGCCCCCCGCCAGCGCGGCGTTGGGGGCGGGCAGCAGGCAGGCGGCCAAAAACACAAAGGCGTCGCCCACGTGGGTGTAGCCGGTGTGGCTGGGAATGTGCAAAAAGGCGGTAAAAACAAACACCAGCGCCGCGCTTACCCCGGTCAGCACCATTTCGTACCGGGCGGTTTTGGCGCTGCGGGCGGGTTTGGCGTTCGTTTGGGCGGTTTCGTTCAAATTCATGGTTCCGATTCCTCCTGTATTTCCAGTAAAAATTCTTCAAAGCATAAGCCGTCGGTCAGCGGCAGCTGCAATTCCACCGCCCGCCGCAGCACCTTGGCCACAAAGCCGGCGGCGTGGCGCACCGAGTCGGCGAGGGGTCGCCCCAGCACGGCGTCGGCGGTAATAATAGACGAAAACACGTCGCCGGTGCCGGAGCGGCAGGGCCCCACTCTGGCCGCCCGCACGGTTACCGGGGGGTGCCCGGCCTCATACACAAAGTTTTCCAGGTCGTCGCCCCGCTCTAAGCCGGTAATCACAATTTTTTGCGGCCCCTGCTCGCGCAGCCGCTCGCAGAGGGTTTGCAGGGCGGCGTCCCCCATGCCGGGGTCGTAGGGCGTGCCGGTCAGCAGGCAGGCCTCGGTTAAGTTGGGGGTCAGCACCTCGGCATAAGGCAGCAAGCGGCGCATACGCTCCGCCAGGCGGGGGGAGTAGCTGGGGTAGAGCCGCCCGTAGTCGCCCATTACGGGGTCTACCACCGTTACCGTGCCAGGGGTGCGAAACCGCCGAAAAAAGGATTCTACCAAATCAATCTGGTCGGGCGAGCCCAAAAACCCCGTTAATATACCGGCAAATTGCAGCTGTAGTTTCTCCCACATTTGCATGTAGCGCTCCATGTGGGGGGTAAAATCCACCGAATAAAACTGCTCGAACCCCGTGTGATTGGAAAAAATGGCCGTCGGCAGGGGGCAGCAGGGCAGCCCCATGGCCGCCAAAATGGGCATGGAAACGGCCAGCGAACATCGCCCGAAGCCGCAAAAGTCGTTAATCACCGCCACTCGTTTTTGCTGATTGTGGTTCAAAATCGCATCCTCCCCTCTTGCATTTTTACGAGGGATAGTATATACTGTTATCTGGTCATATAAAAGTACCAGATAAGGAGAATTTTATAATACCAGATGAAAGACGAAACAAGAACAGTAGCAATAGCAGCCGAACCCGCCCCCCGCGCGCCGGCCTATTTGCGGCTTTACCGCCAGCTGCGGGGGGATATAGAGGCCGGCAACTACTCGCCGGGGAGCAAAATGCCCTCCAAACGCGCCGCCGCCGAGCAGGCGGGGGTAAGCGTGGTTACGGTAGAGCACGCCTATGCCATGCTCTGCGACGAGGGGTATTTAGAAACCCGCCCGCGCAGCGGCACCTACGTCATTTTTCGCCCGGCCAACGGCTACTTTGGGGGCGAAGAAGCCGCCCCGCCGGACGTAACAGGCGGCGGGGCGGCCCCGGCGGGGAGCTTTCCTTTATCCCTCCTTACCAAAACCATGCGCCGGGTCACGGCAGAGGCGGGCGAGCGGCTGCTGCAAAAGCCGCCCAACGCCGGCTGCCCCGCCCTGCGCGAGGCGCTGCGGCATTACCTCGCCCGCAGCCGGGGGGTGCGGGTAGAAACCCGGCAAATCATCATCGGTTCGGGGGCGGAGTATTTGTACGGCCTGATTGCCCAGCTGCTGGGCAATCACCGGCTGTACGCCATCGAGTCGCCCTCTTACCGACCGATTGAGCAGGTCTACCGGGCGCTGGGGGTGCCCCTTTGCCTGCTGCCGCTGGGGCGGCACGGGCTGCAAAGCGGGCCGCTGTGGCAAACGGCGGCCACCGTGCTGCACGTAACCCCCTGCCGCAGCTACCCCAGCGGGGTAACCGCTACCGCCTCAAAACGGCACGAGTATTTGCGCTGGGCGGGCGAGGGCGACCGCTATGTAATAGAAGACGATTTTGAATCCGAATTCTCCCTTGGGGTAAAGCCGGAAGAAACGCTCTTTGCCCGCACCACCCGCGACAACGTGCTGTATGTAAACACCTTTACCAAAACCGTCTCGCCCGCCCTGCGGGTGGGGTACATGGTGCTGCCCCGGCGGTTGGTAGACCCCTTCGAGCAAACGCTGGGCTTTTACTCCTGCACCGTGCCCACCTTTGAGCAGCTGGTGCTGGCCGAGCTGATAGCCGGCGGCGACTTTGAACGCACCATTCGCCGGGTGCGGCGGCAGCGGCGGGAGGGTCAATGAAGCAGCGCCTGACGGCGCTATGATGTTGCTCCCGTTGGTCGCAATGATGTTCCACCTGTCGGTGGAATGATGTTGCGCCTTTGGCGCAATGATGCGACGGTTACCCCTTCATGTGCCGCAGGCACAACCGCAAAAAGTTGGTAGCGACAGCGAACCGTCGCGAGGGCGCTTGCAACCGAGCAGGTGAGCGGAGCGTGACTTTTTGCGGAAGAGGAGGAGCAAGGGAGCGGGCGGATGGTGTTTTTTCTGCCGAAGGCAAAGAAAAAGCGCCGCAGCAAAGCGGACTTTGCTCCGACGATAGGGCAAACATCATTGAAAAATACAAACAAAGGGCGGGGCCGCGTTTTTCCATACGCGACCCCGCTTGTTAAGTTTTTAAAATTATTACTGTTTGTGCACGGCGATGCGCAAAATCACCAACGCGTCGGCGGCGTTAATTTTGCCGTCGCCGGTTACATCGGCCGCCGCCTTTTGGGCCTCGGTCATGGTCAGCTTGCCCACGGCCGCCCGCAGCACGTCCAGCGCGTCGGCGGCGTTTACCTTGCCGTCGGCGTTCACGTCGCCGGAGGGGGCGGCGGAACCCGCCGGCAGCTGCACCAGCACGTAGGTGCTAAAGTGGCTGAGCTTGGCCATGCCCCGGTTGGTGCGCAGGTCGACTGTCAGGTTCATGTTGGTAGCCTTGCCCTGCTCGTCTACATACCACAGCTGGTAGGCGTGGCCTTCTTCTAAATCAAAAACCACCGGCAGGCTGTCGCTCGGCTGCACGGTTTCTTCGCCCAGCTTGGCGGTGAGGTCGTACACCGTTACCTTTTCGGGCTTCAGGGCTTCTACTGCCTTCACGGCGGTATCGTAAACCTGCCCCTCGGTCAGGGTTTGGCTGGTTACCACCGTGCCGGGGGCAAATACGTCGTCGCCAAACACGGTCATGCCTTTCTCCAACCCGTAGGTTACCCCGGCGGAGGGCTGGTCTTCCGGCTTAATGAGCTGGTCGCCGGTGGGGATTTCGCTCGCCGCCTCTACCCGCACAAACTGCGCATACAGGCCGTCGAAGGCCACCTCCATTTTAAAGCAGTTGCCGGGCGCCCAGTAGCGGTAGGCGGTTTCGCCCTCTTTTACATACACGCTGGCTTTGGCTTCTTCGTCGCTCATGTTAAAGGTGGTTTTCATGTAGGCTACGGCGGCGGCTTCATCCGTGGCTACGCCGTCGCTCGTAAAAATCACGTCGGTATATTGCCCGTAGACGGCGTAACGCCCGGCCGCGAGCTTTTCATACCCCCGCACCGAATAGGTGGAGGAGTCGCCCCCAAAGCCCAGCGAAAAAACGTATTCGTTGGGTTCTACAAAGCGAATGGCGGGGTTGTTTTGGCTTGTTACCGCCTGCCGAAAGTTCGGTTGGGCAAACAGCCGGGCGGCCATGGCGTCTACCTCGTCTGCCGGCAGCGACCCCTGGCCAAAGCTGGTCCAACTGCTGGTATCCATGTGCCGGTAAATGCGCAAAGCAGCGGGTTCTAAAGGATAGACCGTATCGGCGTTTAACAGGTCGTTTTTGTACATCAGGTAAAGCGTCCCGAACTCGTCGTCAAAGAGTTCGCAAAGGTTTTCGTCCGCCTGCGCGGGAACAAACAGGGCGCAAAGCGCAAGGCATAGGGTAAGCAACAGGGCAAGGTATTTTTTCATGGTCATTCCTCCGTAGTGAGTTATGGATATTCTGCACTTTATAATATATCACGCGGGGGGGGGTTGTCAACTGTTTTGCTATAAAAAAAGAAAAAGTCCCCCGCGCGAAGAAGTGCGCGGGGGAAAAAGGGGAGGATTAGTCGATGGGCAGCTCGCGCCGGGCGGGCGGCGCGGCCTCTTTTTTGGGCAACGTTACTTGCAGCACGCCGTTTTCGTACCGCGCCCGAATGCCGTCGGGGTCTACCCCGTCCAAATCAAAGCGGCGGCAAACCCGGCCGTAAGAGCGCTCTACGCAAAGGTACTTGTCTTTTTTCTCTTTCTTTTCGTGCTCCGAGTGGCGCTCGGCCTCTACCGTTAGGGTGTTGTCGCCCACCGTAAGGTGCAGATCCTTTTTGTCAAAGCCCGGCAGGTCGGCCTCCAGCAGGTAATGGTCGCCCTCGTCTGTTAAATCAGCCGAGAAAAGGGCCGGCCCCTCCCGCTCGGTCAGAGGGCCAAAGGGATTGTCAAAAAAGCGCCGCTCCCACTCTTCCATATCGTGAAACGGATTGTAAACAGCCGGATGTTGACGGCGATAAGGTCTTAATTCAAACATGATGCTTCCCTCCAATGAAAATTTGCTATCGGTTGCTTTCGTTCGGCGGCCACATGCCGCGCGTTTTGGTTGTCCATGGGACTCGCCTGCCTTTCTTTTTTTTCTGGCCCTATTGTACCACCGGGGGCGGAAAAATATGTGACCGATTTGGGTCAAAAATATGAACAGATTGTAAATTTAGCACTCTAAGCGGCAGAGTGCTAAAACGAGAGGCGGGCATTTTTCGCCAAACGGGGCATACTAACGGCAAAGGCAGAAAAAGGTAAGCAAAATAGCAAGCAAAAAGGAGCGAAAACCCATGCGAAAAAGAAGCTGGTGTTTGTTTTTTGTGTTTTTGTGGGGGGTCATCGGCCTGGGCGGGCGGTTGGCTTACCTGGCGCTCGGCACCCCCTACGCCGCGGCGGCGGCGCGGCAGTCGCTTTACACGGTGCAGGTAGACTGGCCGCGCGGGCAAATACTCGACTGCGCCGGGCAGCCGCTCACCGGGCGGCAAACGGTGTACAAAACGGCGGCCACCGCCGCCCCGGCGGTGGTAACGGAGCTTTACCGCCGTTTTGCGGGCGAGCGCCGGGCGGGGCTGCTGCGGCTGGCGGCCGGGCGCACCCCCTTTACCTTTGCAACCGACCGCCCCTTCCGTGCGGAGGGGGCGGTGTCTTTCCTCTGCCGGGAGGAACGACCGACGGTGCAAACCGCGGTGCACCTGGCGGGCTGCGTAAACGCCGCCGGGCAGGGGGTAAGCGGCCTGCAAAAGGCTTTTGACAGCCTGCTGCGCTGCCCCGCCTCTCTTACCGTTACCTACGCCTGCGACGCGGCGGGCGGGGCGCTGGCGGGGCTGGCGCCGGTGGCGGTGCGGCGGCCCCCGGCGGTACCGGCGGCGCTGTTTACCACCCTAAACGAGCGGGTGCAGCAGGCGGCGGAGCGGGCTTTCCCCCCCGGCAGGCGGGGGGCGGTGGTGGTGCAAAAGCTGGGCAGCGGCGAGCTGGCGGCGGCGGTCAGTCGGCCGGACTACTCCCCCGCCCGGCAGGAAGAAGCGCTTAACCGGGCCGACAGCCCGCTGCTCAACCGCTGTTTTACCGCCTATAACGTGGGGTCGGTCTTTAAGCTCTGCGTGGCGGCCGCCGCGCTGGAGGCGGGCATTTCGCCGGAGGAACGGTACGTGTGCAGCGGCAGCGTGCTCTGCGGGGCGCGTTTTCGCTGCCATAACGAAGAGGGGCACGGTGCGCTTACCATGGGGCAGGCCATGGCGGCGTCCTGCAACGTGTATTTTATCAAACTCGCGCAGGCCGTGGGGGCTGAGGCAGTGGTGCAAATGGCAAGCAAACTGGGCTTTGGGTGCGCGCAGCAGCTCTGCGAGGGGATGACGAGCGAAGGCGGGCTGCTGCCAACAGCGGAGGAGCTCGCCGCCCCGGCGGCACTGGCCAACCTTGCCATTGGGCAGGGGCGGCTGCTGGCCACCCCGCTGCAGCTGGCAACGCTGGTAAATACCATTGCAAGCGGCGGGGTGTGCTTTGCGCCCTACCTTGTTACCGGCAGCCGCGACTGGGCGGGGGTACAAAACAGCCGACCGGCGGCTGCCGGTCGGCGGGTCATGCGGCCGGAGACGGCCGAACAGTTATGGCAAATGATGCAGGCGGTGGTACAAGCGGGCACCGGCGCCGCCGCCGATGCGCAAACCCCGGGGGTAACGGCGGGGGGCAAAACCGCCACCGCCCAAACCGGCATGGTAAACGCCGCCGGTGCGCCCGTTACGCAGGCCTGGTTTGCGGGGGTCTGCCGCGCCGGGCGGGTGGGGTACGCCGTGAGCATTTTGGTAGAGGAGGGCGACTCCGGCGGGGCGGACGCCGCGCCGGTGTTCGCCGCCTTTTGCCGGGCGGTTTTTGCCACCGGCGGCGGGCATTAGCGACGGAACGGAGGTGCCTTTTTCTTATTTTTGGAGCAAATTTTTGCCCTCCCACTCGGCCGGTGGGGGCACCTCCAGCAGGGCGGCTATGGTGGGGGCTACGTCTAACAAACTGCCGCCGGTAAAGCGCTCGCCGGGGGCAAAGGGGCCGCCGCGCAGCAGCAGCGGAATGGTCATATCCTCCGGCACGTCTTCGCCGTGCAGGCGGTCGTGGCCACCGTGGTCGGCGGTAATAATCGCCACCCCTTCCGGCGGTAAGCGGTCGATGATTTGCTGCATACACCCCACGCTGTGGTGCACGGCGGCTAAATATTCTTCGCCCATCCACCCGGAATTATGACCGGCATAGTCCGGCAGGCCAAAGTAGAGAAACAAAAAGTCGCAGCCGTCGTCTATGGCGCGCAGGGCTTCGGTTGTCAGCCCCTCCGCCGCCGCGCGGTAGCCCTTTTGCTGGCCGGAGATAAAGGTGCTGCCGGTCAGCGAGCCCACCCGGGCCAGGTCGCGCAGCTCTTCCCACGAGTAAAAGAAAGCGCAGGCGCGCCCGCCCGCCCGCAGCGCCTCGCACAGGCCCGGCACCGGGCGCACCTGCGGCACGTATACGTTGGTTAAAATGCCGTGCCGCTGGGGCGTAACGCTGTGAAAAAGCGACATGTGGCAGGGCAGGGTAACCGAGGGCATTACCGCCTGGGCGGTGAGCGAAACCGCGCTCTCTTGCAGCAGCTTTGGTACGGCGGGGTGGCCGCATTGCAGCAGACCGTCCGGCCGCATACCGTCGGCCAGCATTAAAACAACGGGACGATTCATAACAGATACACTCCTTATAACAAAGTAAAATCCGTTTTAGGTAAAAGTAAAATCCGTTAAGGTGAGGGGAGCCGAACCCGCATCGGTTTTCGGTGGCGTCATCGCCTTTGACAATGTGCCAAGTATTTTCTGCGGGCACTTCCTTGCCTGAATGCAAATTCGCTTGCCGAAAACTGCATGGCACCCCTCGCTGAGAATTTTTTGAGAACTTTTTCGTTCGGAGGACGAAGCCTTGCTTCCCGCAAGGCGAGGACGACGGGCGGAAAAGGGCCAAAAAGGGCCTGCGAGGGGCGGCGTGTGTTCGGTTTTCCTCGCCTTAAGGGATTAAAGGTGCTGTTTTCCACCCGCCCTCCACCGGCGCGGCAAAGCATTCGCCCGTAAAGGCGGCGGCCAGGCTGCCGCCCGAAAGGTCGGTCAGCGCTTTTTCAAACGCCCCCCGCTCGGTCGTCGGCAGCCGCAGGGTAAGGGTTACGGTCTGCCCAAAGTCGGCGGATAAAACGCTGCCCCCCAAGCGGGCTACCAGCGGCGCCACCTTGCCGTAAAGGGGGTAGGGGCAGCAAAGCGACCCCTCGGCATAGCGGCGCATGGTAAGCAGCGGCGTGTTTTGCAGCGCCGCCTCCGCCGCCGCGGCGTAGGCCCGCTTTAACCCGCCGGGGCCCAACAGCGTGCCCCCAAAGTAGCGGGTGACCACCACCGCGCA
>CANQGN010000027.1 GCA_947623215.1 uncultured Clostridia bacterium | reverse complement strand
CCCGGATTCAGCCACAGCCGCCCGTCGGCAGGGCGGCGGAGCGCCGCTTCGGTTTCGGCCGGGTCGTCTAAGTAGCCCAGCATCACCGTGGGGCCGGTCAGGCAAAGCTCGCCCACTTCGCCCGGCGGCAGGGGGTCAGTCTCGTTCGGCCGGGTAACGGTGTAAAGGGTGTCTGGGTAAGGAATACCAATGGAGCCCTCTTTGGCGTGGTCGGCGGGGGTAAGGCAGCTGGCGGTTACGCACTCGGTAGTGCCGTAGCCCTCGCGCACCGGCACGGAGGAACCGTGGGCGAACAAAAAGGAATCAATTTGCCGCTTTAATTCCGGCGTTAAGTGGTCGCCCCCGGCGAAGACCCCTTTTAAAAAGGATAAATCGGCCTTTTGCAGCTCTTTTGCCCCCAGCAGGGCGGCAAACAGGGTGGGCACGCCGGGAATAAAATGGGGCTTTTTACGGAGCAGCAGCCGGGCGTAGCTGTGCACGTTAAAGCGGGGCACCAGCAGGCAGCAGCCACCCCCCACCAGCGGCGTGTGAATGCCTACCCCAAGGCCGAAGCCGTGGAACATGGGCATAACCGAAAGCATCCGGTTGCCGGTAATGTCGCCCCCCGCCCCGGCGGCGATGGTTTGCAGCGCCAGCGCATTTACGTTTAAGTTAGAAAGGCAAATGCCCTTGCTTACCCCCGTGGTGCCGCCGGAGTATAAAATCACGGCGCAGTCTTGCGCCCGGCCGCGCTCGGGCGGCAGCAGCACCCCCCGCCCGGCGGCGAGAAAGGCGCGGTATCGCACCACCCTGCCCGCCGGGTCGGCAAAGCGACCGGCGCGGGCGGTTTTGGTAAGGGGGTAAAAGAGCCGTTTGTAGGCCGGCAGCTCGGGGCCCAGTGACGCCGCAATCAGCGTGCAGGGGGCGGGCAGGCGGTCGAGCAGCGGCAAAATTTTTTCGGCAAAGGAGTCGAGCGTTACAATCGCCTTGCTGCGCGAGAGGGTAAGGTAAAACAAAATTTCCTCCGGCGCAGAGAGGGGATGAATCATATTGGCCACCGCGCCAATGCGGTTCAGGGTGTAAAAACAGTCTACCCCCTGCGGGGTGTTGGGCAGGCAAAGGGTTACCCGGTCGCCCGGGCGCACCCCCAGCCGCCAAAAGGCGGCCGCCGCCCGCTCTACCCGCCGCACCAGCGCTTTGTAGGTTGTGGCGCGGCCCATAAACGAATAGGCCGGCAGGCGGGGCACCCGCCGGGCGGTTTGCAGCAGCAGGGCGGTTAGCGAGCCCTGCGGGTAGGTTAAATGCGCGGGAACGGAACCGGTAAAGCGAAGCGGGGGAGCGGTCTGCGCCATGGCGGCGGCCTCCTTCTTTTTAAGGTGCGGGGAGCCGAACACACGCCGCCCCTCGCAGGCCCTTTTTGGCCCTTTTCCGCCCCTCGTCCTCGCCTTGCGGAAAGCCCGGCTTCGTCCTCCGAACGAAAAAGTTCTCAAAAATTTCTCAGCGAGGGGTGCAAAGCAGTTTTCGGCGAGCGGATTTACGTTCAGGCAAGAAAGCGCCCGCAGAGAATACACGGCGTATATTGTCAAGGGTGATGACGCCGCCGAAAACCAACGCGGGTTCGACTCCCCACACCTTTTTACATAAGCACAGTATAGTATAACATGTTCCGGCGCATTTTGCAAGATTTGTGCGTTATGTGCTTTAATGGGGCAAATCGAACTGGCAGATAAGGTCGAGCAGCGGGGCGGCCACGCCGCCGGCGGCAAGCAGGCCGGTGCCGGCTTCAAACAGCTCGGCCGCCAGCGGCAGGCAACGCTCTGGCGGGGCGATCAGCCCCGGGCGCCACACCGCCAGCGCACACAGGGCGTACAGCGCCGCCGCGCCGTACAGCCCGGCTAAAAAGAGCCAAAAGGGGTAGTTGTAAACCCGGTTAAGCCAGCCGGTGAGGCGGCGATAGAGGCGTTTCATGGCGGGATTTCTCCTTATGTTTGATAAGAACTGAGTTCTTTTGCTTTTTCGCCCTTTTAGTCTACACCCGCCGCCCGCCCCCCGCAAGGGGGAAAGCGCTGGAAAAAACCCGCCCCCGGGAAAGCCACCCGGGAGCGGGAAATTATTTTGTTTAGCGAGCGGGAGTCCCCTAATTCAGTATCACCCGGCCGTTTTGGGAGGCGGCCAGCATGGCAAAGTAGGTTTGGTAGTCTACAAACCGGTAGGTGGTGGAGGGGTCTTTTTCGGCCGCGTAGGCCAAAAAGGCGTCTTGCGTTTTCTTTAAATCGCCCGCCGTAAAGCGAATGGTGCGGAAGCCCGCGCCGCCGTAGGGGCGCATACTCTGGGCAAAGCTCAGCATGTCGCGCAGGCTGTCGGCCGAAACCTCCCCGCCGCCGGGCGGGTTGCCAATGCCGTTTTTAATGCGCACGTAGGGGGTACCGGCATACACGGCGGGGGTCCAACCGGGGTCGTTGGTGTTAGAACCCGACGGGGCGAACTGGTTGTAGGTGCGGCAAACCCGGTCGGAAAGGGTGCCGATGATGAAGCCGACGGAGTCCATATCAAACTTGTTAAAGTACCGCCGGTTGATGCGAATAAAGGCTTTGTCGCCGTTTGGCAGGGTGCGCTCGCTTTCTTCCCTAAAGAGCGACTGCGGGCGCACGTAGCCCACGCCGCTGTTGGCGGAGCTGAAGTAGTCCTGATCCGTCTGATTCTTGTATAAATAGTCAAAGAGCATGGGAATACGGTTGCTCAGCCCCGGGGTAATGGACCAGGTAATGGGGAACTGCCCCCGCTGGGGGTTGTTGTAGCCGGGGTAGAGGTATTGCAGCGCCCAGCCGGAGGAGTCGTAGTCGCCGGTGTAGAGGTACAAATACATGGTGTTCGGGTCGTACTGCTCGGTAACCGGCTTGTGGTTGGCCGGGGCGGCGTAAGAGTCGGCCAAGGGGAACTGGGCGTAAAGCGAGCAGTCGGCCACTGAACCGTCGGCGTCCATATAACAGTTATAGCAGGTAACGAAGCTGGTAAAGGCGGCCTCTACGGCGGTGTCGATGACGCTGCCCCAGTTGTTGTGGGTGGTGTATTTCAGCTGCCAGGGGGGGAAGCCCACCACTTCGCCGAATTCGCCCCCGGCGCGGTAGTAGCGGTTGAGCAAAATGGCCCGCAGGGTGGCGGCGTCGGTGCCGATGATCTGGTTCGGGTCGTCGCAGGGGGCCTCGGTATCAATGGGGGTAAGGTCAAAGAAGAAGGCCCGGCGGTAAATGCCGTAGTCGTAGCCGAAGGAGTGGTTATAGTCCAAGCTCTTGGAGTGCTCGTCTTTTTCATAAATGGGGTTGCCTTCGGTAGAGCTGGCGCCGTCCGGCGTGTATACCAGGTAGCCGCTGGAGCAGCGGGCGGAATATTTTTCCAGCGCCCACAGGTAGGGGTCGCATTTCACACTGCCGGTAGAAAGCAGCGAGGTGCCGGGAATGAGCCCCTTGCCGGTGAATTTGTCTACCAGCGAAAGCTTCGGTTTGGCCCCCAGCGCCAGCAGGCGGTTATAGAGGCTGTTCTCGCCCGTTAAGTATTTCACCGGCAGCGGGCCGTCCAGTCCGCAAATGGTTTCGGCCACGTTGGCGGTAGAAGGTACGTCGGGGTCCCACAGCAGCAGGCCGCACTCGATAATTTGGGCGCGGAACACCCGCAAAAATTCGTCAAAACTGGTAATGGAAACGGTGTTGGTCATACCGGCGAGCAAATCGGAATGCTCCTGCAAATAGGGCAGCCAGGTAACCGAGTAATCGTCTGCGATTACCAGCGCCACCCGGTTGGTCGCCACCTCGCGGTTGAGCAGCCCTTGCAGGGAAGAGACCAGCCGGGCAACGTCGTGCGGCATTACGCCCTCTACCGCGCGGGTAAAGCAGCCCTTCGGCATAACGTATACCGTGTTCGGCTGCAAGCCCGTAGCAGAAAGGTGAAAGTCGCCGGTGGGCTGTGGGTCGTCGTCTCCCCCGGCAGTCTCTACCGGGAAGCGGTCAACCCGCCGCACCGCCCGGCGCAAAATCCACAGGGCGTCTACGGCGTTTAAGGTGTTGTTGCCGTCTACGTCGCCGGCGGCAAAGGCGGCGGCCGCCGGGTTATAGCGGCCCACGGCCGCCCGCAGCGCCAGCAGGGCATCGGCGGCGTTAATGGCGCCGTTATCGTCTATATCGCCGTAGCGCACGGTCGTCGGCGTGCGGTCGGGCTTGCCGATATAGTCGTCGTCGCCCAGCTCCTCCGGCGCTTGCAGCTCTTCTTCGCTGTAGTAGCTGTCGGTAAACGAAGGGGCGGGGGCCAGGCAGGCCCGCAGGTTGTCCGCCGCAAAATACGCCCCCTGCGGCAGCGCGGCGGGGGCAAGGCCGGTCAGCCGCACTCCGGTGGCGGCAGAAAGAGAAGCGGCGGCGGGGGCAAATTCCTCCGCTCTAAAGGTAAGGCGGCGCCAGCCCCGGCCGGTTCCTTCTAAATCGGTATCCACCGAGCGCTCACCGGCTGCGCCAAGTAAGCTAAAACGCAGCGTAAGAGGGGCGGTAATGGCCTCGCTGCAATAAAAATCCAGGTAGTAATAGCGGTAACGGGTCAGGTCAGTCGGCCGGTCAAAGTCAACGTAGGCTGTAAAAACCGCGCCCGCAGCGTCCGGCGCGCCGGGGGTGAGGCGCATACTGTTGTAGCCCTGGGTGGCGGTCTCGCCCGTCAGCTCCAGCGTGGTGTTGGCCGCCCCCCGCGCAAAGCAGTAGTATTCCTCCGCATCGTGCAGCATGAAGGTGTTATCGTCCGCCGCGTAGGGGTAGCCCTGCGGCGTGGCGCTGGGATCGGTTACCAGCTCGTAGCCGAAGGAACGGCGGTTGAGCGGCAGCCATTCGTCGGAATTTTCCGGCTGGCGATAGCTTTGATTGACCAGATTGTTGGCCACGTAGCGGGTGGTGCTCACAATGCAGTAGCTGTGGAAGCTCTCGCACCAGGCGGTAAGGTAATAGGTTTGCCCGGCGTTTAATTGCAGCGCGCGGGTAAAGGAAAAGTCCCACCAGCCGGTAATGTTGTGGGGATCGGAAACCAGCGGGTAGACGCCGGAGTAGACAATGCTCTCTGCCCCGCCGGTGAGAGAAGTGCGAATTTGCAGGGTCATGTCGGCGTTGTCGCCCAGGCGAAAGTGCAGCCGACAGCCCACCACCGGCTGGCCGTCTGCCACAAACGACTGGGCAATGCGGTTGTTGTTGCCGGCGTCTCCCCGGCCGAGGGTGGTGTGCACGGTGGGTTCAAAGCCGTTGTCGGCTTCTAACTCCGCCTCGGTGTAGCGCATGGCCCCCACGGCCGCCAGGGCGGGGGCGGGGCATACGGCCGTTACCAGCGCCGCCAGCAAAAGAATCACGAGTCCTCGTTTTATGGTCACAAACGATCCCTCCCAAACGTATGCTCTTTACCGCTATTATACACGATATACCCCGTCGGCGCAAGGGCTTCTTTGCCCCCGCGTTTTTCCTTCTATCACCCCGGCGGCAAAAGGCCGGAAGGGAAATATACAAACTGTAATATTTGCGACAAAAAGCGGCGATAAAAAAGCCGTTATGTTAACCGGGGGCTGCGGGGCGGTTTCAACCGTTGTTGGATTTGCGGCGCATGGAAAAAATTGTCGAAAAAAGTCAAAGGCCTACTCGCCATGGGCGTTTGGGGGGTGTTGAAAAGTATGTTGAAAGTGTTGATTACTGTTTGTTATATCCGGTATGGGACAACTTTTTATGTTAAGGTAACCATCGTGCGCGGCCCTTCAAGGCGGGGTGAAAAAAGTTTTGCCGCCGGGGCGATTTTCTGCCGGAAAGCTATTGATTCTGGCCTGATTTATGGTAAAATAACAAGGGCGGGGGATCGGCTTTTGCCGCCCGGCGGCGAAAAGTGCCGGGCGACCCCGCAACACAAGCACCGTTCGGTTGGGGCGTGGCGTATGAATCAATTATTTACCGCTTTTTCAAAAGGAATGGATACCATTTGGGGCGTGCTCTCCGGGATTACCGTGGGGGACGTGCTGGATATTCTCTTTTTAACGGTATTGCTCTACAAAGCCTGCCAGCTGGTGCGCGAAACCCACACCGGCCAGCTGATAAAAGGCGTTATTTATTTGCTGATTTTTTACTTTGCCGCCGGTTGGCTGCACATGACCATGATGCGCATTCTGCTTCAGGCGCTGCTGGAAATCGGCTTTTTGGCCATTATTGTGCTCTTTCAGCCCGAGCTGCGGCATTGGCTGGAGCGGCTGGGCAAAAGCCGCATCGGCTCGCTCGGCAGTCGGCTTTCTAAAGAAGAGGAAGAAGTGGCGCTGCGCCGCACGATAGACGGCATTGTGCGGGCGAGCGTTTCGATGGCGGACGCCAAAATCGGCGCCTTAATGGTAATAGAGCAAAGCACCATTTTAAACGACGTGGTATCCTCCGGCACGGTGGTAGACGCCGCTGTGTCGCGCGATTTGCTCTGCAACATTTTTTACCCCAAAAGCCCCCTGCACGACGGCGCGGTGGTGCTGCGGGGCAACCGCATTTGCGCGGCGGGGTGCATTTTGCCCCTTACGCAAAATCAGGATTTAAGCCGAGAGCTGGGCACCCGCCACCGGGCGGCCATTGGCATGAGCGAGAACGCCGACGCCATTGTGGTGGTGGTGTCGGAAGAAACGGGCGTGATTTCGCTTGCCCGCAAGGGAGAGCTGCGCCGCTCGTTTGACGCTATTACCTTAAAAACCGAGCTGGAGGCGCTGCTGATTGGCGACCGGTTTGAGAAAAAGAACGACGGCAAAATGAAAAAGGTATTAAAGAGGCGAAGCAAATGAACAGGCTGAATCGTTGGCTGAACAACAACCATTTTCTGCTGGCGCTGTCATTTGTTTTGGCGGTGGGTATTTGGTTTGGGGTGTCGGTCGCCTACAGCCCCTCTACCGACCGCACCGTGGCCAATGTGCCAGTAGAAATTACCTTTCCCGAAACCGAACTGAACTACCGCGCCTACAGCGAGAGCGAGCTGGTGGCGCAAGTAGAGGTGCAGGGCAAAAAATACGTGGTAGAGCGGCTTTCGGCCGAAGATATTTCGGTAAGCGCCCGGGTAGACACCGTGAGCGCCAGCGGCCGCATGACCTTATCGTTACAGGCGCGGCAGCGTTCCTCTAACGGCGACTACACCGTGCTTTCGGTTACGCCCGCCACCATAAACGTTATGGTAGACGTAGAGCGCGAAGCGGAATTTGAAGTGGGCATCGACTGCGTGGGGGCCTCGGTAGCCGAGCTTTCGGCCGAAAACGAAAGCCTGCTGCTGGCGCCCGCTTTTACCGACGAGCAAAACCAGACCGTAACGGTAACGGGGCCGGAAAGCGAAGTTTCGCGCATCGGCTACGTGGTGGCGGTGGCAGACGTAAACCGCCGCTTAACCGAATCGCAGGCCTTTACCGCCGGGTTGGTCGCTTACGACAGCCGTGGCAATATTTTGTACGACGCTTCTGCCGGGTACTCCGAGCTTTCGTTCGTTACCTTCTCTTACCAAACGGCCGAAGTAATGGCAAACGTAAACCTGCGGCGGGTGGTGCCGCTAACCTGCAACGTAACCGGCGCGCCGGCCGACCCGCCGACCATTACCCTGCACGAGATTACCGGCAGCGAAACCACGGGCGACAACCAGGTAAGCACCGTCGGCATTCAGGGCGCAGTAGACGTGATTTCTAAAATAGAGAAAATTACCTTAAACGGCAGCGTGGACTTTACCAAAATTCAGCCGGACGACCCCATGAGTTACCGCTTTGAGTTACAGCTGCCGGCCGTTGCCGGGGTCACCTATGACGAATACACCAATATTTCGGACCTCTACTTTGTCGCCATGGTGGATTCGGACGATCAGACGGCCCGCTCGTTTGACATTCCGGCCGACTCGGTGCGGGTAACCGGCCTGCCGGAGGGCTTTCGCTGCACCATATCCTCCGGGCTGCGGGGGGTTACGGTGGTAGGGCCCCGCAGCGCGGTCAACGCCCTTTCGACCGACGATTTTACCGTTACGGTAGACGGTTCCGCCGTTACGGCGGCGGGGGCGGCCAACTTTACCCCCACCATTACCGTTTCGGGCAGCGACCGCTGCTGGGTCACCGGCAGCTACCAGGTAATTGCCGAAGTAACCGCCCGGCCGTAAAATAAAACGTTTTTTACGGCCGGGGGGCGGCGCATAGAGAGGGGATTCGCAAAAGACTCTTGACATCTGCCGGCAAAGCGGCTATAATATTGACTCGACAGGTGATTTTTTGCGCTGGTGTGGCGGAACAGGCAGACGCCCGGGACTTAAAATCCCGTGATGGCAACATCGTACCGGTTCGATTCCGGTCACCAGCACCACGCCGCTGTTTGGCTTCCTTTTTGTTCGCAAAAAAGGGTCGCAGCGGCGTTTTTTTCTTGCAATCGGCGGCTTTTGCACGGCCGCATTCCCCCGCGCATACACTAAAAACCGGTGATGCGTGGTGAAACGAGCAAAAAGGGGCCCCGCCCCAGGAGAAAAGCGCCGCCGCCTTGCCGCCGCCCTGGTGCTGGCGGGGCTTTGCCTGCTGCTGGGGCTGCTGGCCGCGCGGGTGCACCCGCTGCTGGTGCGGCTGGCCGCCAGCCGGGCAGAGGGGGTAACCCGCCAGCTGATAAACGAGCAGGCCGCTTATTTTTTGGCGGAGCAGGGGCTGGCGTACGGCGATTTGGTAGAAATTCACACGCGGGAGGACGGCCGCATTGCCGCGCTGACCGCCCGCATGGCGCAGTTAAACGGCATGAAGGCGACCCTTGCCGCCGCCATTCAGCGGCGGTTTAACGAAACCGACTTCGGCGACCTTACCCTGCCCCTCGGCACGCTGGTGGGCGGCGATTTTCTCTTGGGGCGGGGCCCGGCGTTTCATTTTCGGCTTACCATGTCCTGCGCGGCAGAATGCGACTTTGTAAACGTGTTCGACAGCGCCGGTATTAACCAGACCCGCCACCAGATCCTGCTCAAAGTAACCGGCCGCACGCTGGCGGTGGCGCCCTGGTGCAAAACCTCCGTTTCGGTTACCACCAGCTTTGTCATTGCCGAAACGGTGCTGGTGGGCGAGGTGCCGACTTATTATACCAACGTAACCGGGTCGGCCGACCCGATGGACGACGTGAACAACTACGGCGCCGAGCCGGGCGACTGACCAACCCGAGCCCAACCGGCGAACAATAGAAAGGAACGGTTATGCAGCGCGAAGAAGGAGCCAAACGAATAGAAGAACTGCGCGAGCTGATACGCTACCACAGCAAGCGGTATTATGAAGACGACGCGCCGGAAATAGAAGATTACCAGTACGACCGGCTGATGCGGCAGCTCGCCCAGTTAGAGGCGGCCTTTCCGGAGCTGGACGCCCCGGACAGCCCCACCCACCGGGTGGGGGGCGCGGCCAGCAGTCTGTTTGCGCCGGTGACCCACGCCGTGCGCATGGAAAGCCTGCAAGACGCCTTTTCGGTAGAAGAGCTGCTGGAATTTGATCGCCGCATTCGCGAGCGGCTGCCCGCCCCCCTTTACAGCGTAGAGCCCAAAATAGACGGCCTTTCGGTTTCGCTGGAATATGAAAACGGCCTGTTTGTGCGGGGGTCTACCAGAGGGGACGGCCAAACGGGCGAAGACGTAACCGCCAATCTGAACACCGTGGCGGCTATTCCCAAGCACCTGCCGGTCTCGCTGCCGCTGTTAGAGGTGCGGGGCGAGGTGTTTATGCCGCACGAAAGCTTTGACCGGCTGGTAGAGTGGCAGGAGCTGGCGGGCGAAAAGCCCGCCAAAAACCCCCGCAACGCCGCCGCCGGGTCGCTGCGGCAAAAAAATCCCGCCGTTACCGCCGGGCGGGGGCTTTCCATTTATTGCTTTAACGTGCAGCGGGTAGAGGGGGCGACGTATTCGTCGCAGGTGGAGTCGCTGGACTCTCTTTCGGCGCTGGGCTTTTCGGTGCTGCCTTTTTACACCCTTTGCCGGTCGATAGAGGAAGCGATCGCGGCGGTAGAAGACATCGGCCGCCGCCGGGGCGAGCTTTCGTTTGACATCGACGGCGCGGTGATAAAAGTAGACGATTTGGCGGCGCGGGAGCAGTTTGGCAGCACGGCCAAATTCCCCCGCTGGGCCATTGCCTATAAATTTCCGCCGGAAGAAAAAGACACCCGCCTCACGGCGGTGGAGGTGCAGGTGGGCCGCACCGGCGTGCTTACCCCTACCGCCGTGTTCGAGCCGGTGCAGCTGGCCGGTACCACCGTTTCGCGCGCCGTGCTGCACAATGAGGATTTTATTGCCGAAAAAGGGCTTTCGGTGGGCGATACCATTCGCGTGCGCAAGGCGGGGGATATTATCCCCGAGGTGGTGGCGGTCACCCGGCACGAGGCCGGGGCGGAGCCCTACCGGCTGCCTGCCGTGTGCCCCTCCTGCGGGCAACCGGTGGCGCGCGAGCCGGGCGAGGCCGCGCTGTTTTGCCGCAACCCCGCCTGCCCGGCGCAGGTGGCCCGTAATTTGGTGCACTTTGCCAGCCGCGGCGCCATGGATATAGAGGGGCTGGGTCCCGCCATGGTGTTACAGCTCACCGCGCGGGGGCTGGTAAAAACCCCGCCGGATATTTACCGCCTTACCGCCGAACAGCTGGCGGGGATAGAGCGCATGGGCGAAAAATCCGCCGCCAACTTAACGGCGGCGATTGACCGCTCGCGCCAAAACCCCGTTTGGCGGCTGCTATTCGGCCTTGGCATTCGCCACATTGGCGAAAAGGCGGCCAAGCAGCTGGAGGCGGCGTTTGAAAGCGTAGAGCAAATGCAAACCGCCCCGCGCGAGGCCTTTGCCGCGTTAGATGGCTTTGGCGAGGTAATGGCCGACAGTCTGGCGGAATTTTTTGCCCGCCCGGGCACGGCGGCGCTGCTGGACGAATTACGCTCGCTCGGGGTGAACACCCGCTGCGAAACAAAAGAAACCGGCGGCGGGGCGCTGTCCGGTAAAACCTTTGTGATAACCGGCACGCTGCCCACCCTAAAACGCAGCGAGGCCGCCGCGCTGATAGAACAGCACGGCGGCCGGGTAAGCGGTTCCGTTTCGCAAAAAACCGACTATCTGCTGGCGGGCGAAGCCGCCGGCAGCAAGCTGCAAAAGGCGCAGGCGCTGGGGGTTGAGGTCATTACCGAAGCTCAACTGTCAGAAATGTTGGGGTAAAAGGGTTCGGCAAACCATACCCGTTTTACCGTAAAAGTCTTGCCGTTTAATTCTTCCAAACAGCCTGCCGGGGTGGTAAAGCAAAAGGTCAGCCGGTAAGAGTAAAGCGCCTGGTGGGTGAACCCCCGCTTTTTGTCGGCGGCGTTGCGGCCGTATTTGCCGTCGCCCACCAGCGGGTGGCCAATGCTCGCCAGGTGCGCCCGTATTTGGTGGGTGCGGCCGGTGAGCAAATCCACTTCTAACAGGGCGTATTCGCCCTTCGTTGCCAGCGTGCGGTAGCGGGTGGCAATGGTGCGCCCGCCCGGCTGGGGGGTTTGGTAAACGGTGACCAAGTTGCGGGCGGCGTCTTTGGTTAAAAAGCCGGTTAAGGTGGCCTGCGGGGGGTCGGGGCGGCCGTGCACCAGGCAAAGGTAGCTTTTTTGCACCTCGCGGTCTTTCATCTTCTGGTTGAGCACCCGCAGCGCCTCGGCGGTTTTGGCGGCCGCCACCAGCCCGCCGGTGTTGCGGTCAATACGGTTGGCAAGGGCCGGCGCAAACGACTGCTCGGCCGCCGGGTCGTATTCGCCTTTTTCGTATAAATAGCGCTGCACCCGGCCGATTAACGTGTCGCCAAAGTGCTCGTCGTCGCTGTGGCAAAGCAGCCCCTCGGGCTTGTCTGCCAGCAGAATATGCTCGTTTTCAAATACCACGTTCAGCGCCTTGCTGGCCGACAAAAAGTCGTACCGCCGGGGCTGGGCGCCAAGCAGTTCGTCCGGCAAATACACCCGCACTTCGTCCCCCACCTTTAAGGGCGAGTCAATATGCGCCCGCTTGCCGTTCAGCTTTACGTTGCGGGTGCGAATGGCCTTGTAAAGCAGCGGGCGGGGCAGCGCCGGGGCGGCTTTGGTTAAAAATTTGTCCAGCCGCTGGCCGGCGTCGTTGGGCGAGACGATATATTGTTTCATAAAGACAATTCACCTTGCTTACCAATCATCGAAGGGAGAGAAAAGGCCTTGAAGCAACAGGAGGGCGACCTGCACGCCGGGCACCGCAAACGGGTAAAGGAACGGGTAAAAACCAACGGCTTTGAAGGCATGGCCGAGCACGAAATTTTGGAATGGCTGCTTTTTTACGCCATTCCGCGGGGCGACGTAAACCCGCTGGCCCACCGGCTAATCAATACCTTTGGCGGGCTGTACGGCGTGCTGAACGCCGGTTACGAAAGCCTAATGGCGGTAGAGGGCGTGGGAGACGCCACCGCCCAGCTGCTGAGCCGCTACACCGGCGTTTACCGGCGGTATTTGCAAAGCAGGCCGACCGAGCAGGGGGATTTGGCAGAGCTGGCGGTTCGATTGCAGGAGCGGTTTATAGACAGCCGCGAAGAGGTGCTGGTGGCGCTGCTGCTGAGCAAAAACAAGCGGCTGATACGCGAAATGGAGCTGTCGCGCGGCACGCTGGAAACGGTGCCCATGAATCTGCGGGGGCTTACCGAGGCCTGCCTGACCGCCTGCGCGGGCTACGTGGTGTTAGCGCACAACCACCCCAGCAATATTTTGCTGCCCTCTGCCAGCGACGTTAGCGCCACCCAGTGCGTGGCAGAGGTGCTGAGCCGCTTGGAAGTGCGGCTGCTTGACCACTACATAGTAGGCGAAGACGGCTGCTACTCGATGGCCGCCGCCAAAGAGACGGCCTACATTTTTCAAACCGGGCGAAGGCGGCGGGAGCCGTAAGGGCGGGCACAAAACCGCCTTATCCCGCCGGGGTAAAGCAGTCTTGCAGACCGGGCGAGAGCGTAAGCGCCCCCGAATGCTCTACAAACACCGCCTCTACCCCCGCCGTGCGGTTTACAAAGGCCATGCCCTGCCGCAGCCCCATTACAAACAGGGCGGTGGCAAGGGCGTCTGCCCGGGCGGCAGAGGCCGTTACCACGGTAACGGCGGCAAGGCCGCTTTCGGCCGGGGCGGCCGTGCGGGGGTCTAAAATATGGTGGTAGCGGCGGCCGTTTTGCTCAAAATACCGCTGGTAATCGCCGGAGGTTACCACCGCCTGCCCGCCCGTAAGGGTAAGGGTGCCTACCACCCCGGCGGGGTTTTGCGGGTCTTGCAGGGCCACGGTAAAGGGGTCGCCGCTTGGCTTGCTGCCAAAGGTGAGCACGTTGCCGCCGAGCGAGAGCACCCCGCCCGGGCAGCCCGCCGCCGTCAGGCGGGCGG
>CANQGN010000026.1 GCA_947623215.1 uncultured Clostridia bacterium | reverse complement strand
TAAACGTCCATTTTATCCCCCACCAGCGAGAGCAGTTGAGCGACCTGCGAAATATCGCCGCTCGCCTCTTTAATAGCGGCAATTTGCGGGTGGTCGCAGAGCTCCGCGCAGGTTTTGGGCAGCAAATTGCAGCCGGTGCGGGAGGGTACGTTGTATAAAATCAGCGGTTTGTCGCTGGCGTCTGCAATGGCGGTAAAGGTTTGCACCAGCCCTTTTTGGGTGGCTTTGTTGTAGTAGGGGGTTACCACCAGCATGGCGTCTGCCCCAATGCTACAGGCGTAGCGGGTTAAATCGACCGCATAGGCGGCGTCGTTACTGCCCGTACCGGCAATCACCGGCACCCGGCCTGCCACCGTTTGTACCGCAAAGCGCAGGGCCTCGCGGTGCTCGTCGTCTGAAAGCGTAGAGCCCTCGCCGGTGGTGCCGCAAATCACCAGCGCGTCAATGCCCTCGTCTATCTGCCAGTTCAGCAGGCGGGCAAAGCGCTCGTAATCCACCGCGCCGTTGGCCATGGGGGTAATAATAGCCGTGGCCGCTCCCTTAAAAATCATATCCGTCAACCTCTCCTTGCCCCAAGTGGGCGTATAATAAAAAAACAACCGTTCATGCGGCTGTCCCATTTCCGGTTGCGGCAGGTAAAACAAAGGGGGCGGTTGCCGCCGGTGATGGATAGCGCTCCGCATGAAAGCCCGGGGTGCGGGCCTTTTTGCGACAGCAGAACAACTGTTAATTTGCCCTGCCAGACCGGCCGCGCACCACACGACCGTCTTCGGCACCCGCCCCTTTTAGCCCGGCAACGCCCGGTGCAGGCTATGCGCCCGGCTTACTGATGGCAAGATGCGCCTCTATCGTTTTTTCTCATGGTATCACAGCCGGGCGGATTTGTCAACCCCCCGCAGGGGGAAATGCCAAAAATCGCAAAAAGAACGCCGCCAACGTGCGAAGAGGCCGACTGCTTGCCGACCTTTTCGCGATGATTATTCCGTTTTTCCCGGCTATTCCGGCTTTTCCGGTTTTTCCGGTTTCTCCGGCAGGGCGGCCACCAGCGCCTTAAAGTGGCGGCCGCGCTCGGCAAAGTTGGGGTAGCGGTCAAAGCTGGCGCAGGCGGGGCTGAGCGATACCACGTCTCCCCTGCCCGCCGCCCGGTAGGCAATTTGCACCGCTTCTTCCAAATTTTCTGCCCGCACCATGCGCAGGCGCTCTGGGTTATAGCCGGGTTGGGCCCGCACGGCTGCCTCTATTTTATCGGCGGTGTCGCCCGTTAAAATGAGCAGTTTAATTTTTTCCACCGCTTTTTCGGCAAAGGGTTCAAAGGGAATGTGCTTGTCATACCCGCCGGCAATGATGATTTGCCGCACGGGAAACGACGCCAGCCCCGCAATGGCGCGGGTGGGGCTGGTGGCAATGGAGTCGTTGTACCAGCGAGCGCCGTTTAGCTCTCGCACAAACTCAATGCGGTGCTCTACCCCCGCAAAAGTTTCGGCCACCCGCCGCTGGCAAGCGAGCGAAACCTCCGGCGTTACCGCCGACACCGCCGCCATAAAGTTTTGGCGGTTGTGCGCCCCCGGCAGCCGCAGCAGCGACTGGTCAAAGAGCTCTACCTCTTCGCCGTTTTGGGCAAACACAAAGCGGTCGCCCGCCAAATAGCAGCCGTTCTGCACCGGGTGCAGGTGGCTGAACCACCGCACCTGCCCGGGGGCCAAAGCCGCAAAGGAGCGGGTAATCTCATTTTCGGCGTTGAGCACCGTTATACTGTCTTTCGGCTGGTAGCGCACAAGGTTCGATTTTGCTTCAATATACTCCGCCATGTCGCGGTGGACGTCTAAATGATTGGGGGCGACGTTGGTTACCACCGCTACGTCCGGCCCCTGGCGCATGGTCATCAGCTGAAAGGACGAAAGCTCCACCACCGCGCAGTCGTTTTCCGTCATATCTTCCACCAGCGGCAGCAAAGGGCGGCCGATGTTGCCCCCCAAAAAGACGGTTTTGCCCGCCGCTTTTAACAACTCGGCGATTAAGGTAGTAGTAGTGGTTTTACCGTCTGACCCCGTAACGCCAAAGAGCCGCGCGGGGCAATGACGAAAGAATTCCTCCATTTCAGAGGTAATGGGAATGCCGGCCGCAGCCGCTTGTTGCAGCGCCGGGTGGGTAATGGGCAGCCCCGGCGTGCGAAAAATCACGTCGGCCGAACAATCGTCTAAATACCCGTCGCCCAGCCGCAGGGTAACCCCCAGCTCCCGCAGGCGGGGGGCGACCTCCCCCAGCTGGTCTTCTGTTCGGCGGTCAGCCGCCGTTACCTTTGCCCCCGCTTTGGCAAAGGCTTCTATAAGCGGGCGATGGGTTACCCCAATGCCGCAAAAAAGTACCCGCTTGCCCGCAAACGAGCGGGCGTAGCGGCCCTGTTGTTGTTCTGCCACAATAAAGTCCTCCCCCGGTTGGCGTTGCCCCTATTATACTAAAGCCAAGGCGGCTTTGCAAGAGCGGCCGCTTAAATTTGCCACAGAATTTTTATAACCAGCATGGCCACCACCCCCGGCAGCCCCAGCAGCGCAGAAGTACCCAGCGTGTAGGGGTTTAGGTGCAGGGTTTCGCCCGCCGCTTGTCCGGCTAACAGCACCACAAACAGGGCGGCCACCCCAAGCAGGGCCGAAGAACAGGCGGTTTTAAAGGGGCGGGGGCCGGTAAGCAAGGTATAAAGCAGGTAAACCCCCGCGCCGCCGGCCAATACCAGCGCCGCCGCGTGAATGAAGGTCGTCATAGCGTTCCTCCTATTTTGGTTTTGTCTTCGTTACTTTATATGTATGAACTCCGGCGCAAATTATGCATGCCCCCGCCCCTTGACAAGCGGGCAGAAATATCGTACAATTTGAACCGGCAAGCGAAAGCCGGTTTTGACCCAAAAAGGAGGCGCGGCGGCGATGACCTTTCCAGAATTTACCCGCACCGAACGACTGCTCGGCCGCCCCGCCATGGAGCGGCTGGCGGCCAGCCGGGTGGCGGTGTTTGGCGTTGGGGGGGTAGGCGGCTACGCGGTAGAGGCGCTCGCCCGCACCGGTATTGGCGCGCTGGATTTAATAGACGGCGACCGGGTAACGCTTAGCAACCTCAACCGCCAGCTGCACGCCACCCACCAAACCATTGGCCGGTACAAGGTAGAAGCGGCGGCCGAGCGCACCCTTGCCATTAACCCCGCAATCAGCGTAACCCCACACCGGCTGTTTTACATGCCGGAATGCGCCGACGAGATAGACTTTTCTTTGTTCGATTATATAATCGACGCGGTGGACTCCGTAACGGCCAAGCTGCTGTTGGTACAAAAGGCAAGAGAGGCCGGCGTGCCGATCATCAGCGCCATGGGAGCGGGCAACAAGTTGAACCCCGCCGTCTTTGAAGTGGCAGACATACCCGAAACCTCCGTTTGCCCGCTGGCCAAGGTAATGCGCCGGGAGTTAAAAAAACGGGGCATTGACCATTTAAAGGTGGTTTACTCTAAAGAACCGCCGGTAAAACCGGCTGCGGCGGCGGGCAGTGAGGCTGACCCCCGCACCCCGGCCAGCTGCGCCTTTGTGCCGGCGGCGGCGGGGCTGCTGCTGGCCGCAGAAGTAATACGGGACCTGACGGCCGCCCCGGCGACCGAGTAAGTAAAAAGGACGTGACGAATATGCAAACCATTCCCCAAAACAACGCCGAGCAGCAGCTGCTCTACAAAAAAGTGGGAGACAGTGAAAACGACCTGCTCTTCTTCCCCCCCACAAAACCGGGTGACGGGCCCGCGCCGGTGCTGGTGATGATTCCCGGCGGCGGCTGGCAGCGCAACACCTCGGTCTCGATGTACAACATGGCCAAACGCACCGCCGACCGCCTGCGGGAGCAGGGGTTCGCCGCCGTAGCGCTCTCTTACCGGGGGCAACAGGCCGACGGCGTGCACATGGCCGAAATTACCGCCGATATTTTAGACGCCATGGGCTACCTGGCACGCCACCGCGAGGCGCTCTATATAGACCCCATGCGGCTGTGCGCCATTGGCCACTCGGCCGGCGCTCACTTGGCCCTGCAGGCGGCTTACATGCCCTGCGACGCGCTGGGGGAACTGCGGGAATACGCCGACGAACGCTTTGCCGTAAAGGCGGTAGTGGGGCTGGCACCCCCCACCCTGATGCCCTTTGAAAACAGCGCCTTTTACACCCCCATTGATTTAACTCCCCTCTTCAGCGAGCAAACGGAAGCGGAATACCGCCGCTTTAGCCCTATCGAATACGTAACCCCCGCCACGCCCCCCACCATGCTGGCGACCGGCACCAAAGACAATTTGGTGCTGCCGGTGCAGGCCGATTTACTCTACCAAAAGCTCAAACGCGCCGGCGTTGCGGCCAAACTCTTAGTCAGCCGCGACGCCAACCACGGCTTTGAACCCCTCGCCCCCGATGCCGGGCCGGAGTTACCGGCTATTTTAGACGAGTCGGCGGACTTTTTGCTCTCTTACACCTAAAGGCGAGGGGAGTCGAACACACGCCGCCCCTCGCAGGCCCTTTTTGGCCCTTTTCCGTCCGTCGTCCTTGCCTTGCGGAAAGCCCGGCTTCGTCCTCCGAACGAAAAAGTCCTCAAAAATTTCTCAGCGAGGGGTGCGAAGCAGTTTTCAGCGAGCGGATTTGTGTTCAGGCAAGGAAGCGCCCGCAGAGAATACTTGGCGTATTGTCAAGGGCGATGACGTCGCATGGGCGCAACGAGGCAATGCAATCGGGGTACAACACGTTGTACTATTGCCAGGGCCGCCGAAAACCGACGCGGGTTCGGCTCCCCTCGCCTCAAGCGCGGTTCATCAAACCAAATAGAACCCGAACAGACGGCTCTCTTCTGTAACGAGAAGGGCGCCGTCTTTTTTTTGATTCTCCTGAATTTCTCTTTTCGCTTTACCTCCTTTTGCTGCCGCCTCTCCACCCCGGGGAGGCGGTTTTTTCTATCGTTTCTTTGGGGAAAAAGACGGAACGCGAGCGAAAAAGAACAAGCGTTTCGTTAAAAACAGCGAAAATCGACAAAAGGCCAAAAGGTTACAAATTTGTTACCTTTTGGCGCAAAAAAATTTTTTCAAACCCCTTGCATTTCCAAGGCACCTGTCCTATAATGGGACACAGTGGGGACGAGAGGGGACGAATGGAAACGCACAGGGTTTTTACCCATTCGGGCCCGCTTCATTCCAAAAAAGGAGGGGAAAGACAGCCATGATGATCGGAACGTTTAAGCACACCATAGACGATAAAGGCCGCATTGCCGTGCCGGTGCGCTTTCGGGCAGACCTCGGCGAGCGCTTTATCGTCTCGCGGGGCGACAGCGGCTGTCTTTATTTACACCCCTATGAAGTGTATAACAAAATGGCGAGCGAGCTGCGTGCGAAGGGCAAAAAGCGCGACGGCAGTATCCATAGAGTTCGTGCATTCCTCGCCGCCTCCAGTATTGTGGATATAGACGCGCAGGGGCGGGTTTGCATTCCGCCGGAACTGCGGGACTATGCCGATTTAAAGGGCGCTTCCATTGTGGTGGGCGGTTACGACCGGGCAGAAATTTGGAATTTGGAAAACTGGCAAAAAGAAATGTCGCTTTACGATGATGAGGATGACGACGTTCTCGATTTGCTGGATCCGCCTGAGGATTAACCGGCCATGGCAGGGTTTCATCACGTTCCGGTACTGTTACAAGAGGCGGTCGATTCGCTGGCTGTAAAGCCGCAGGGGCTGTATGCCGACGGTACCGCCGGGGGCGGCGGCCACAGCGCGGCCATTGCCGCCCGGCTGACCACCGGCCGCTTAGTCGCCTTAGACCGCGACCCGGACGCGCTGGAAAATTTGCGCGCCCGCTTTGCCAATACGCCGCAGGTTACGGTGGTGCAGGGCAACTTTTCTGCCATTGGTGAACGCCTGCGAGAAGTCAGCTGCTGCCCGGTAGACGGCGTACTGCTTGACATTGGCGTTTCGTCTCATCAGCTCGACACCCCCGAGCGCGGCTTTTCGTACCACGCCGACGCCCCGCTGGATATGCGCATGAGCAGGCAGGGCCCCACGGCGGCGGATCTTGTAAACGGCGAGTCGGAAGAAGAGCTTGCCCGCCTGTTTTTTACATACGGCGAAGAACCAAACGCCCGGCGGGTGGCGGCGGCGGTTGTGCGCAGCAGAGAAAAAGCTCCCATTACCACCACCGGCCGCCTGGCGGAGGTAATAGCAGAGGCCCTGCCGGCCAAGGCCCGTCGGGGCGGCCACCCCGCCCGGCGCTGTTTTCAGGCGCTGCGCATTGCGGTAAACGACGAGCTGGGCGAGCTTTCCGCCGGGCTGGACTCTGCCTTTGCCGCCCTAAAGCCGGGCGGCCGCCTTGCGGTGATAACCTTTCATTCGCTGGAAGACCGCATGGTAAAGCGGCGCTTTGCCGAGTGGTGCCGGGGCTGCATTTGCCCGCCGGACTTTCCCGTTTGCGTGTGCGGCCGTACCCCGGCGGCCAAGTCGCCCGGTAAATATCCCATTACCGCCTCGGCAGAAGAATTAGCGGCTAACCCCCGCGCCCGCAGCGCCAAGCTGCGAACCATAGAAAAAAGTCAGGAGGTTTGAACCATGAGAAGCTACGACAGCACCGCCTATGATTTTGATTTATTTACCGAAAAAGAAAAGCGAGAGGTGGTAGAAATCCCCACCCGCCCTGCTCGCGGCGGGCGGCGCAGCCGCAAAGCGGCGGCTCGGCGCTCCGGTCGCAGCGTGCTGGCCATTGCGGCGGCGGTAAGCGTGTTTTTGCTGCTCATGGTAGCCCAGCTGCACTGCCAGCTGCAAACCTCTGAAGTGGTGGCCCAAATCAACGCCACCGAGCGGGAGATAGAGGCCCTAAAGAGCGACAACGTGCGCCTGCAGGTAGAGCTGGAACGCAAGGTTTCGTTTGAAAATATGGAGCAAAGCGCCCGCGCCATGGGCATGCAAAAAATCTCCGCCGCCCAGCGTGAGTACGTGCAGCTGCACGGCGAAGACGCCGTAGAAATGCCCGAGCAGGACAAAGACTTGATTATACGCCTGCAAGAGCTCTTTTAGGTATAAAGCGGCGACGGTCTACATACTGTAAAACAGTCTGAAAAGCAGGAGGGGGAAAAACCGGTGAGCGGCAAAAAAGCGCCCAACATGTGGCTGCGTATGCTCTGCGTGTTTATGGCGCTGTTGGTGGCGGGCTTTGGTCTGTCGGCCGGCAGCCTTGTTTATATTATGCTGGTAAACGGCAACCGATATGCCGACCTTGCCACCCGCCAGCAGCTTACCACCACCTCCATAGAGGCGCTGCGCGGCAGCATTGTAGACTGCAACGGCAACGTGCTGGCCACCAGCGCCACCGCCTGGACCGTTTACATAACCCCGCAGGATATAGAGGGGGAAGAAGAAGCCCGGCTGATAGCAAACGGCTTAGCCGAGCTGCTGGAGCTTGACCCGGAGGAAGTTTACCGCACCACCCAAAAAACCACCGCTTACGAGCGGATAAAACGCCGGGTAGAAGAACCGGTTGCCGCCAAGGTGCGGGCCTTTATTGCCGAGCACAACCTGGGCTCCATTATCGGCTTGGAAGAATCGAGCATTCGCTACTACCCCAACGGTTCGCTGGCCTCTACCGTGCTGGGCTTTATGGGAGACGACTCTGGCCTGTCCGGGCTGGAATACCAGTACGAAGACGAGCTAAAAGGCGTGCCGGGCAAGGTGGTAGCCTCTAAAAACGCCCGGGGCAGCGACATGCCCTTTAATTACGAAACGCTGGTAGAAACCAAACAGGGCAACACCCTTACGCTAACGCTCGACTCTTACGTGCAGTACAGCGTAGAAAAGCATTTAGAAGAAGCCATAGAGGTCAACCACGCCACCAACCGCGGCTGCGCCATTGTGATGAACGTAAACACCGGCGCCGTGCTGGGCATGGCCACCAAGCCGGACTTTGACCCCAACGACCCCTTTACCGTGACCGACCCCTACACGCTTTCGCTAATAGAAGAAAAAGCCGGCAAACCGGCCGAAAGCAAAGAGGATTCTGACGACGAGGAACAAACAACCTCGAAAAGCGAGAGCAGCGGCAGTCAAAGCGGGGGAACAGCGGCACAGCAAAGCGAGTACGACCGCCTGCTCGAAGAAGCCCGCGACGAGCAATACCGCAACAAGGCTATTTCAGACGTATACGACCCCGGTTCGGTCTTTAAAACGGTAACCGGCTCCGCCGCCATAGAAGAAGGGGTCGTAAACGACGAATCAACCTTTAATTGCCCGGGATATATTGTGATTGCCGGCACAAGATACCAATGTCACCAAACCAGCGGCCACGGCCACCAGAATCTCACCAATATTTTTGAAAATTCCTGCAACCCCGCTTTTATAGAGATTGGCCAGCGGCTGGGCGTGCAAAAGTTTTACCAGTATTTTCAGTCTTTCGGCTTAACAGAGAAAACCGGCATTGACCTGCCGGGCGAGGGCGGCAGCATTTACCACACGCCGGATGACATGGGCCCGGTAGAGCTGGCCTCCGAATCCTTTGGCCAGACCTTTCAGATTACCCCCATTCAAATGATTACGGCGGTCTCAGCCGTATGCAACGGCGGCAATTTGGTGCGGCCGCATTTGATGAAAAGCATTACCGACGCCGACGGCAACGTGGTGCAAAGCGAAAAAACCGAGGTGGTGCGGCAGGTTATCTCAAAAGAAACCTCCGCCAAAATGTGCAAAATGCTCCGCTCGGTGGTAGATAACGGCTCCGGCAAAAGCGCCTACGTGGCCGGTTACCGCATGGGCGGCAAAACCGGCACCTCGCAAAAAATCAACCAGGCGCTCTCGGGCGAGAGTATGCAGTACATCGCCTCTTTTTGCGGGTTCGCCCCGGCCGACCACCCGGAGTACGCGGTGATTGTGATGATAGACGAACCCCACGGCTCTAACATTTACGGCAGCGCGGTCTCGGCGCCCGTTGCGGCCTCTATTATGAAAGAAGTGCTGCCCTACCTTGGGGTAGAGGCGGTTTATACCGACGACGAGTACGCCGAGCTTGCCACCACGGTACCGGCCGTGGAGGGTAAAACGGTAGAGGAAGCCACCGCCGCCTTAAGCGAGGCCGGGCTTTCCGGCCGGGTTGTAGGCGAGGGCAAGTCGGTGGTGGCGCAAAATCCCACTGCCGGTACCGCCGCCCCCACCAACGGCACGGTGGTGCTTTATACCGAGCAGGACTACACCCCCGAGCAGGTAACGGTGCCGGATTTAACCAACCTTTCTATTTCTGCCGTTACCGCCACCGCCGCCTCCGCCGGGGTAAACGTAGAAATCTCCGGCGTGGTAAGCGGCAGCAGCGGCGCCATTTCTTACCGGCAGGAAATAGCAGCGGGAACCAAAGTAGACCGCGGCACGCTGGTGCGGGTCAGCTTTCGCTATACCGATTCGGTGGAGTAATCCTTTCATCTTACGCCTTTTTAAGCAGGGGGTCGCTCGGCCGCAGGGGGCGGGGCGCCTCCATTTTCAAGAAAGCAGGGTCAAACAACATGCGTTTTCAAGACTTATGGCCGGCCGCCGCCGGCACGCCGCTGGGCGGCAAAACCGTGGGCAAGGTGACCAACAATTCACAAAAGGTAGACGCGGGCGACGTGTTTGTGTGTATTCGCGGCACGGCGGCAGACGGGCACCGCTTCGCTGCGGCGGCGGCAGAGGCCAGCGCGGCGGTGGTGGTGTGCGACCATGACCTTAGCCTGCCCTGCCAGTTTGTGGTAGAAGATACCCGCAAGGCCTACGCGCTGCTGTGTGCGGCTTACTTCGGCCACCCAGCCGACCGGTTAAAAATCATTGGCGTTACCGGCACCAACGGCAAAACCTCTACCTGTTTTATGATTCGCGACCTGCTGCAAAGCCAGGGGCACAAGGTGGGGTTAATCGGCACGGTAGAAAACCGGGTGGGCGACCAGCTGCTGCCCGCCCACAACACCACGCCGGACGCTTACGAGCTCCATTCGCTCTTTTTGCTGATGGAAAAAAGCGGCTGCGACTACGCGGTGATGGAGGTTTCCTCTCACGCCATTGACCAGGAGCGGATATACGGCCTGCACTTTGCCTGCTGCGTATTTACCAATTTGTCGCAGGACCATTTGGATTACCATAAAACCATGGAGCAATACCTGGCGGTAAAAACCCGCCTGTTCAGCCGGTGCGCCTGCGCGGTAGTGAATGCAGACGACGCGGCGGCCGAGCAGGTGCTGGCCGCCTGCCGCTGCCCCACCATTACCTACGCCGCCCATACCGACCGCAGCGACTACACCGCCAAAAATTTGCGGCTGCGCAGCGACGGGGTAGACTTTGAACTGGTAGGCGACGGGGTAATTGGCCGGGTGCGGTTAAAAATCCCCGGCGAGTTTTCGGTTTACAACGCCATGGCGGCCGGCAGCTGCGCGCTGGCGCTGGGGCTGCCCTTTGCCGCAGTGGTAGACGCCATGTCTGCCTTAAAAAGCCCCAAGGGCCGGGCGGAGGTGGTGCCCACGGGGCGGGATTTTACGGTGATTATCGACTACGCCCACACGCCGGACGGGTTAGAGAAAATTTTGCGCACCCTGCGGGCCACGGTAGAGGGGCGGCTGGTGACCCTGTTTGGCTGCGGGGGCGACCGCGACAAAACTAAGCGCCCCCAAATGGGGCGCATTGCGGCGGATTTTTCCGACTACGTTTACGTCACGTCGGATAATCCCCGCACCGAAGAACCGGGCGAGATTATAAACGACATTTTAGCGGGAATGCAAGACAGCCCCACCCCCTACACGGTTATAGAAAACCGCATTCGCGCCATTGAAACCGCCGTAGCACAGGCCGAACCCGGCGACACGCTGCTGCTGGCGGGCAAGGGGCACGAGACGTACCAGATTTTAGGCCACCAAACGGTGCATTTGGACGAGCGCGAGGTGGTGGCAGCCGCGCTACAAAAATTGGAACGCCAGGACGGGACGAACAAATGATAGACGGAATTTTACTGCTTGCCTCTGCCGGGGTTTCGTTTGCCCTTACGGCGCTGCTGGGGCTTTGGCTAATCCCGCTGCTCCGCCGGTTAAAATACGGCCAAACCATTTTAGAAGAAGGCCCGGCCTGGCACCGCTCTAAAGCCGGTACGCCGGTTATGGGGGGGCTGCTCTTTATCATCGGCATGACGGTGGCGCTGGTATTTGGGGTGTGCATGGCGGCGGTGCAAAAAGACAACCGCCTGTATGCCGAGCTGACCTCCGGCTTTTCGCAGCACCGGGTGGCGGTGTGGCGGTTGGTCGCCGGGTACGCACTGGCGCTATGCTCCGGCTTTATCGGCTTTATGGACGATTATATTAAGGTGGTAAAAAAGCAGAACCTGGGGCTTACGGTGCGGCAAAAAACCATGCTGCAACTGCTCGCGGCCGCCGCCTTTCTCGCTACCTTGCTGCTGCTGGGCGATACCACCACCCATATCCCCTTTGTGGGGCTGGTCGATACCACCCGCGGCGCGGGGCTGCTTTACTGGCCGGTGGCGCTGCTCTTTATTTACGGGTTCATCAATTCGGTGAATTTAACCGACGGGGTAGACGGCCTGTGCACCAGCGTAACGCTGGTGGTTGCGGTTTTCTTTTTGCTGGCCTCCGGCCTGCTTGCGCTCTCTTGCTTAGGGCTGCTGGCGGCGGCTGCCGCCGGCGGGTGCGCGGGCTTTTTGGTTTGGAACTGCAAACCCGCCAAGGTGTTTATGGGCGACACCGGTTCACTTTTTCTTGGCGGGCTGGTATGCGCCATGGCCTTTGCCACCGGCTGGCCGGTGCTGCTGCTGCCGGCGGGGGTGGTGTACCTTTGCGAGGCGCTGTCTGACATTTTGCAGGTGGCGTGGTACAAAAAGACCCACCGGCGCATTTTTCGCATGGCGCCCATTCATCATCATTTTGAAATGCTGGGTTGGAGCGAAAATAAAATCGTTCTGGTCTTTTCTCTGGTTGCGGCGGTCGGCTGCTGCGTGGCGGGCCTACTGTTAAAAATCGGTTGAGAGACTGGCAAAAAAGAGGAAGAGAGGAGCAACCGCCGCTTATGGTATCGGAATACGACCGGCAAATAGAAGACGAGCAGGCAAAGCCGACCGCCAAAACCCGCCCGCCCCGGGGCAAAATGGACCTGGTCTTTTTTACCATGGTGCTGCTGCTGCTCACCGCCGGGCTGGTGATGTTGTTTTCGGCCAGCTACGCTTTTGCTTATTATAATTATAACGACAGTTACCTCTTTATCTTAAAACAGGCCAAGTTCGCCGTGGTGGGCGTGGCCCTTATGGTGGGCATTTCGTTTGTGGATTACCACTGGCTGGCCAAGTTTCATTTGCCATGGGTGGTTTACGGCGCTTCCGTCGCCATGCTGGCGGTGGTGCTGGCGCTGCCCCCCATGCAAGAGGGGTTCGACTATAAACGGTGGATTTCCTTCGGCGGCTTTTCGTTTCAGCCGTCTGAAATCGCCAAATTCGCCGTCATTTTGCTCTTCTCTTATTTAATTGCTAAAAACCCTAAAAAAATGCGCACCTTCCGCTACGGCATTTGCTACTTCGTTTTACTGCTGGCCGTGGTGTGCGGCTTACTGGTAAAAGAACCCCACCTTTCGGCCACCGTGCTGGTGTTTTGCATTGGCGTTATGCTGCTCATTGTAGGCGGCGTGCGGCTGCACTATTTCGCCATTCTTGGGGGGGTCGGCCTTGCGGGGGGTCTGGTGGTGGTGCTCACCGGCGTGGTGCATTACGCCAGCAGCCGCATTCAGTATTGGTTAGACCCCTGGTCAGACGCCACCGGCAAGGGCTACCAAACCATTCAGTCGCTGCTGGCCATTGGTTCCGGCGGGCTGTGGGGCAGGGGGCTGGGCAATTCTCGCCAAAAGTACCTGTGGGTGCCCGAACCCCATAACGACTTTATTTTTTCCATTGTGTGCGAAGAGCTGGGGCTGGTGGGGGCGCTGTGCATTTTGGCCGCCTTTGCCGTGTTAATCTGGCGGGGGGTCACCATTGCCATGCGTGCGCCCGACCGCTTTGGTTCGCTGCTTGCCATGGGCATTATTTTTCAGGTGGGTTTGCAAACGGTGCTGAATATTCTGGTGGTTACCAACACCATTCCCAATACCGGCATCAGCCTGCCCTTCTTCAGCTACGGCGGCACGTCGCTGGTTATGCTGCTTTGCCAAATGGGTATTTTACTTTCTGTTTCGCGCAGCAGCACCATACGAAAGAGGTGAGAAACGCGCCATGAAACTGCTTTTTGCCTGCGGGGGAACCGGCGGGCACATTAATCCCGCGCTGGCGGTCGCCCGCACGGTACTGGAGCATCACCCCACGGCCGAAATTGGCTTTATCGGCAACAGTACGGGCATGGAGTCCCGCCTGGTGCCGGAGGCGGGGTTTCCCTTTTACCCCATTCACGTGGCGGGGTTTCAGCGCCGTTTAACCCCCAAAAATATGCTGCGCAACGTCTCCGCCGCCCGCAAGGCGGTGA
>CANQGN010000025.1 GCA_947623215.1 uncultured Clostridia bacterium | reverse complement strand
TCCGGCGGCAGCAAGGCAAAGGAGTCCTCTGCCGGCGGGGCGGCGAGGGGTAGCTCCTCCCCCTCTACAAAAAGAGAACCGGAGTCTCGCAGTACCAAGGCGCTCTCCGGTTCGGGCAGTTCGGTCGCCTGCTCGTTTGGCAGCAAACAGTCGGCAGAAAGAGAAAACAGCGCGGCCAGCCGACGAAGCGTGGCGGCCGGCGGCCGGGTTTTACCGGTTTCGTAACAGGCGTAGGTGGTGCGCTCCAGCCCAAGGGCGTCTGCAACGTCCTGCTGGGTTAGGCGCAGCATACGCCGGTAACGTTTCAGCTTGTCGGCCAGATTCATACCTTCACCCCTCTGAAGGTATTATAGCAACCGGCGAGCGGGCTGTCAATGACAAAAATCGACAAAATGTTGGCAAATTCGACGAAAAATGGAAAGGTGAAGCCCTACTCTTTCCCACCCTTTGGCGGGTCGTTTGGCTTTGGCGCGCCGGGCTCGTCTGCAAAAAGCGACTGGCTTTCGATTACCGAGCGGTGCACCATGCGGCCGTTGTGGTAAACGTATTCCGGCAGAGGTTTTTGCTCCTGCTTTTCCTGTTCATCCTCGCTGTCCTGCTCGTCTTCCCCTAAGGGGCGGCGCACCGCCGCCGCCGTTTGCTGCGGGTGGTCGCGGTAGTAGGGCTCTATGACGTACTGCTGCAAGGGCGGGTAGGTAAGGTAGCAAACGCTGAAAGCCGAAAAGCCGGGGAGCACAAAGAAAAGATACAGGAAGAAAAAGCCGTAAAACAGCGGGTAAGAAAAGGCCAGTATCACCAGCGCCAGCGCCACCCCCGCCGCAAGGGCGAGCAGCAGCAGCTGCAACAGGTTGGTAAAAATGCGAAAGAAAGCGAAAATCAGGGCGTTTTTTAACAAGTCGCGCAGCGACAGCTTGCAGGCCACCGCCATGGGGTAGGCGTAAAACTGCATAAACAGCAGCGCCAGCGCGGCAATAAGCGTTAAAGGGAAAAAGAGGTAAACCCCAACGCCGGGGGTGAAAAAATAAGCGGGCAACGCAAAGGTGAGCGCCGCGACAAAAAAGTAAGTGAGCGCCGAAATGGCAATGGTTTTGCCCGGGCTGCTTTTCAGGCCCGCTAAAAAGTCAGAGAACAAAAAAACCGGTTCTTCGCGCACAAAATCGCGGGCAATTTTAACTGCCGCCGCCACCACCGGGCCGTAAAAGGCAAAGGGCAGCCCCGCCAGCACCAGCGCCAAATGCACGCTGCCGCCAATGCGGGCAAACACACTGGCAATGCGAAAAAGCCGCAGCAGCCCGTAAGCGGCGGCAAGGTAAGGCAGCGTAAACAGCGTAACCAGCAGGCTGAGCAGGCAAAGGCTCCACAGCTTGCGGCCGAGCAGCTGAAAATACCCGGCAAAGCGGTTGAGCTCATAACCGCCGGATTTAGAAACGCCCGGCCCCGGGCGGGTATAATGCGAAAAAGCCATGGTGGGAACTCCTCTTAAAGGGAATGCAAAGGGGGCGTTAAGCCCGCCGCGCCTTGGGGTGGCAGGCGGCGTAAACCGACTGGTAGCGTTCTTTTACCACCCGGGCGTAAACCTGGGTAGAAGAAATGTCGGAATGCCCCAGCATTTCCTGAATATCCCGCAGCTCGGCGCCGTTTTCCAGCAAATGGGCGGCAAAGGAATGGCGCAGGGTGTGGGGGGTAATGTCTTCTGCTATGTTGGCGGCGCGGGTGTAGGATTTTACAATCTTCCAAAAGCCCTGCCGGGTCATGCGAGAACCGTTCATGTTGGTAAAAAGCGCCCGTTCGTCCGGGTCAAACAGCATGGCGGGGCGGGCCCGCTTTAAGTAGTCGGCCACCGCCTTGCGGGCTTCGTCATAAATGGGAATGCGGCGCTCATTTTTGGCGCTGCGGCAATGCAAAATGCCCAGCGAGCAGTTTACGTCTTCTACGTTCAACTCTATCAGCTCGCTCACCCGTATGCCGGTGGCGTAGAGCAGTTCCAGCATGGCTTTGTCGCGGCAGCCTTTTAAGTCGGTAACGTCCGGCTGGGCCAACAGCAGCTCTACCTCGCGGGCGGTTAAAATTTTGGGCAGCTTGGGGTCTTTCTTTTCTACCACCACCCCCTGCATAGGGTTTTCTTCGGCTTGTCCGGTTAAAAGGGCGTGCCGAAAAAAGCAGCGCAGCGTGGCGGTTATGCGGGCCACGGTGGCCGGGGAGCGACCGGCGGCCGCCTGGCGGTTGAGGAATTTTTGTATTTGTTTGGTGGTAAGGGCGTAGGGAGAAAGCGACAACGAATCCGCATAAGTAAGGTAGGCGTCCACGTCTCGCATATAAGAAGAAAGCGTGTTGGCCGAAACGCCGCGACTGTTTACTAAATAGTCGGCAAACTTTTCTTTGCATTCGTTGTGCATGGGAGTTCTCTCCTTACAAATCAAATAGCCCTAAAAATAGGCGGGAAAGGCAGGAATCAAACAGCGCGGCGGCAAGGGTAATCGCCAGCAGCAGCAAAAACTGTAGGTGGTACCGCCGAAAGGCCCCGGGCGGGTTGGCAAAAGGAGCGCCGGCGGCAAAAGGGGCGAACAGCCGCGAGGAAAACAGCAGCGCCGTGCGGGCGGCGGCTGCCAGCGCCATGCTTTGCACAAAGGCGGGGGGCAAAATAACCAGCAGGCAAAGCGCCGCGCCCGAAAGGCCATAGGCGGCGTAGGCATAGCCGCACACCGCGCCCAGGCCCAGCCCCTTCAAAAAAGGCAGCGCGGCCGCAATGGGTGCGCCAAACACAAACAGGCCGCAAAAGTAGGCGCAAAGCAGGTAAAGAATAGAAGCAACGGCCGCATGAAAAAAGAGTATAAAAATAGGCCGGCCGCAACGCGCAGCCAGAAACCGGGGAAAAAGTGCCGCCAGCCCCAGCGACGGCGCATAGCCGAAGCGAACCAGCAGGCAGCCGGTCAGCAAACCGGCAAGCAGCAGCAGGGCCAAAGACAAAAACAGCAGGTTTTGCCGCACAAAGTCGGCGGCCGGGCGAAGCGAGCGGGCGGGCAGGGTGTAACAACGCATAACGGGGGGACACGTCCTTTCCTGTTTGTGAATTGGAGAAAAAGTCTTGTCCCTCAATAGTATGCGGCCCGCCGCCAAACTATGCCACCACAACATAGGGCGGCAAAAGGGTCGAATCGCGAGGAATAAACGGAAGATATTGGGTTTTGTGCGATGTTGTTATGTAAACAACGAAGGGGGATGAAACGGGCCTGCCACGCTGCGGCAGACCGAAAAACCACACCGGGTCGCTTGCTCCCCTGCCTATACTATACCCGAAAAAGCGACGGATTGCAAGTGCTTTTTCGCAAATTTGAGAAAAATTTTTGCGCGGCCGTTTGTTATGTTAACAGCGTTATGTAAAGTTGTCAAAAATTATGTTAACAAGGTTATGGTAACCGCAGAATCTGGCAGTTTTTGGCGCCTTGCACCACAAGAAAGTGTGGTTTGGCGCAAAAGCGGGGCAGGGGCCTCTCCCCTGCCCCGGCGGGCGTGTTTGGCGTTTTATTTTTTTATTTTCATTTTTCGCCGAGCGCCCCGGTTGACCCCCCACACGCCGCCCGCCATGCCAAGGGCAAGGCAGAGCGCCCCCTTTAGCAGGGTCAGGGCGGTGGGGTGCGCCCCTGTTATAATGGCACCCAGCGCGGTAACGGTAAGAAAGAGCGCCCCGCCGGTCAGCCCGCCCCGCAGCAGGCCCTCTTTGCCCACCGCCCGGGCCGCGCCGTAGCCGCCTACCGCCGCCCCCAGCCCCAGCGCCAAAAGCGCGGCGGCCAGCTGGCCGGTTTCGCCTACGTCTTTCAGCGTAAAAAGCAGGGCGAAGGCCAGCGTACACACCCCGGTCGTAAGGGCGGCGGCGGCAAAGCCTTTTAGGTATCCGCCGCTCGGCCCGGCTGGGCGGCGGGCGGCGGCGGTGCTTCTGCCCGCCTTCCCCCAAAAGCCCGTTACACCCATAACAAAACCCCCTTTGAATTTGCCTGACTGGTTCAAGCATATTCAAAAGGGGGCTTTGGTATGCCGTTTTTGTTACGCGTCTTCGTGTACCGTTAAATTTTGCTGTACCGCCCAGCGGGCAATGCGCTGTTTGGCGCGGTCGGGGCCGGACTCGACTACCAGCGAATCCTCTTTTAACCCAACAATGCGGGCGTAAATGCCGCCGATGGTGATAATTTCATCCCCCACCTGCAAATTGTTGCGCATGGCTTCTTCTTTTTTCTGCCGTTTCTTTTGCGGCCGAATCATCACAAAATAAAAGAAAGCTACAATGACTACAATGTAAAGCACCATAATCAAAATGCCGCCGCTGCCGCCGCCGTTTTGTCCGTTCATATTCGCAAGTTCCTCTCTTTCAATGATTAGCGTCAAGTGACATTATAACGGTTGGCGGGGCAAATTGCAAGTCTTTTTCGCCCGAATTTAGATTCTTCTGCCGTAAAGGGGCAGCACCCGCTCGCAGTAGGCTTCAAACGTGCCGGCTTCTATGTGGGCGCGGGCCTCTGCGAGCAGATGATTGTAAAAATACAGGTTGTGCATCACCGCCAGCCGCATTCCCAGCAGTTCGCCCGCCGCAAACAGGTGGCGCAAATAGGCCCGGGTGTGGCGGCGGCAAACCGGGCAGTCGCACTTGTCGTCCGGCGGGGCGGGGTCTCGCGCATATTTAGCGTTGTGCAGGTTTAGCACCCCCTGCGACGTAAATAAATGGCCGTGGCGGGCGTTGCGGCTGGGCATTACGCAGTCAAACAAATCGACCCCTTTCCGCACGGCCTCTAAAATGTTGGCGGGGGTGCCCACCCCCATGAGGTAGCGGATTTTATCTGCCGGCATGTAAGGTTCTACCGCTTCTATAATGCGGTACATCTCCTCCGTCGGTTCCCCCACCGCCAGCCCGCCTATGGCGTAGCCGTCCAGCTCCAGCGCCGCAATTTGCCGCATGTTGCGCACGCGAATGTCGGCAAAGGTGCTGCCCTGGTTAATGCCAAACAACATTTGGCGGGGGTTGACCGTCTGCGGGTCGGCGTTCAGCCGCCGCAGCTCTTCTTTGCAGCGCGTAAGCCACCGCACGGTGCGCTCGGCCGACTGGGCGGCGTAGTCGTAAGTCGCCGGGTTTTCTACGCATTCGTCAAAGGCCATGGCAATGGTAGAGCCAAGGTTCGACTGAATGCGCATACTTTCTTCCGGCCCCATAAAAATGGGGCGGCCGTCTATATGCGAGCGAAAAGAGACGCCCTCTTCGCGAATATCCCGCAGCTTGGCGAGTGAGAAAACCTGAAAACCGCCGCTGTCGGTTAATACGGGGCCCTGCCAGCCGGTAAAGGCCCGCAGCCCCCCCAGCGCCCGCACGGTTTCGTCGCCCGGGCGCAGGTGCAGGTGATAGGTGTTCGAGAGCATCACCTGACAGCCGACGGCCGAAAGGTCCTCTGCCGACAGCCCCCCCTTAATGGCGGCCACGGTCGCCACGTTCATAAACGCGGGGGTTTCTACCACCCCGTGGGGGGTTTCAAACCGCCCCCGCCGGGCTTTTTTTTCGGTGGTTAGCAGCGTAAACATGCAAAAGCAATCCTCGCTTGTTGTGAAAAGTTAAAATCAGTCGCTGTGGGCGCCGGTTCGGGTTAGGTTACATCCTTTCCCCATTTCTTCCGCGCTGTCGTAGGCCTACGGCGCGGAACTTTGCCCCGCGCCCTCTTTGTTGCGGCTACCGTGTACCCGGCACAAATTCCAGCTTTAAGTGCATACCCATGCCCTCTGCAAGCCGTTGCAGTGTTTTTAAGGAGGGGTTGGCATTGCCGCTTTCCAACTTGCTGATGTCGCCCTGCGCTATGCCGGTTTTTTCCGCCAATTCCTTTTGGGTCATGCCGGCGTTTTTTCTGGCGTCAATCATCGCCTGCATTATGGCAAATTCAGGTTCAAGCGCATCCCATTCGCGCTGAAATTGTTCGTCCTGAAGCTGCTCGTTCAAATAATCCTTATAATTTGTCACACTATTTCGCCTCCCGGTTACAATACGCATTACCCCGCGCGGAATCATACAATCAGCATCGCGTCGCCGAAGTGCACAGTTTATCAGATTTTACCGATTGGCAACTTTCTAAAACAAATCACTATGTGTTCCGGTTCTTGTCAAAAACAGAAAAAGCCTTTCTCCGTCCACTTTATATATCAACAGCCAATCCGGCTGAATATGGCATTCCCGAAAGCCTGTATAATCGCCGGTCAAGGTGTGATCGCGGTATTTTGCCTCTAATGTTTCACCGTTTGCCAAGGCATCTGTCACTTTTTTCAATTTATTAAGATTGAATCCCCGCTTTTGCGCAAGCCTCAAATCTTTCCGAAACTGACCGGAAGGAACGATTTCAAGTCTCATTCAAAATATCCTCTATCATTTCTTCTGCGTTGCTATAAGACTTGTATTTTTCCGGATGGCGCTGCATCTCCCGCGCTTCCTCCATTGCCGCAAGCGTTACGGCATTCGGAACTTCTGCGGTCAGCGCAAAGGGAATCCGCTGTTCCCGCACGACGGTTTTTGCAAAAATATTGAACGCCGCGCTGGTGGATAACCCGATTTCGCGGCAAAATTTATCAAACGCGACTTTCGTTGCCTCGTCCATTCTAATGTTGATATTGGTTTGTGCCATAGGAATGCCTCCTTCTTGCTTTGCCTATATTATATGCTTATTAATACTGTTTGTCAATAGATTATAATGAATTGTATATGAAATTGATATACAAGTCACAAAATCAACATTGCGTCGCCAAAGCTGAAAAAGCGGTAGCCTTTTTTCACGGCCGTGCGGTAGGCGTTCATCACCGGTTCGTACCCGGCAAAGGCCGCAACCAGCATCAGCAAAGTGCTTTCCGGCAGGTGAAAGTTGGTAATCAGCCCGTCCATACAGCGGAAGGTATAGCCGGGGTAAATAAAAATGTCCGTCCAGCCTTCGTCTGCCTTTATTTCGCCCTTCCCCTTCGCGGCCACCGTTTCTACCGTGCGGCAGCTGGTGGTGCCCACGCATATCACCCGGCCGCCAGCCGCTTTGGTGCGATTAATCAGCCCGGCCGTCTCTTCCGGCAGCTCGTAGTGCTCGCTGTGCATGTGGTGGTCTTCTATTTGCTCTTCTTTTACCGGGCGAAAGGTGCCCAGCCCCACGTGCAGAGTCACCCGCCCCGTTTGCACCCCCTTTTGGCGCAGGGCTTCAAACACCTCGTCGGTAAAATGCAGCCCGGCGGTGGGGGCGGCGGCAGAGCCCGGCTGCCGCGCGTAAATGGTCTGGTAGCGCTCGGGGTCGGCAAGGCGTTCGGTAATGTAGGGGGGCAGCGGCATTTGGCCTATGGCGTCTAACGCCTCGTAAAAATTGCCGGTATGGGTAAAGCGCACCAGCCGGTTGCCGCCCGGCAGCACCTCGGCGACTTCGCCGGTCATTTGGCCCTGCCCAAAGGTAAAGCGGTCGCCCGGCTTTGCTTTTTTGCCCGGGCCGGCCAGGCATTCCCAGCAGCCAGCCGAGTGCTCGCGCAGCAGCAAAAACTCCACCACCGCGCCGGTGGCCTGCCGCACGCCGTAAAGCCGGGCGGGCAGCACGCGGGTGTCGTTTAAAATCAGGCAATCCCCCGGCTGCAAAAAGGCGGGCAAATCATAAAAATGGCGGTGCAAAAGTTCGCCCGTCTCACGGCTTAACACCATCAGGGCAGATTCGTCCCGCCGCTCGCTGGGGTGCTGGGCAATGAGATTTTGGGGCAGTTCGTAGAAAAAATCGGATTTCTTCATCTTTCTCTCCGTTTTGGCCGCAACGGTTGACATTCCGCGGCAAAAATGCTATGATAATTGAAATGAGCGATTCATATTATAATACAAACCGCTTCTGATTACAACTTTAATTTTGGAGGTACCCTTATGAAGCAGTACAAAGTCGGCGTGATTGGCGCTACGGGCATGGTGGGGCAGCGTTTTATTACCTTGCTGGCCAACCACCCCTGGTTTACCCTTACGGCGCTGGCCGCCAGCGGCCGCTCCGCCGACAAGCCATACGAGCAGGCGGTGGGCGACCGGTGGGTCATGAGCGAGCCCATTCCCGACTCCGTTCGCTCTATGCCGGTGTATGACGCCGAGCGCGACTGCAACACAATAGCCGAACAGGTGGATTTTGTCTTTTGCGCCGTGAATATGCCAAAAGATGAGATTCTGGCGCTGGAGGAGCGCTACGCCAGGCTGGAATGCCCGGTCATTTCTAACAACAGCGCCAACCGCAAAACGCCGGACGTACCCATGGTCATTCCGGAATGCAACGCCGAGCATTTGGCCGTCATTCCCGCCCAGCGGCGGCGGCTTGGCACAAAAAGGGGCTTTGTGGCGGTTAAATCTAACTGCTCGCTGCAATCCTACGTGCCGGCGCTCTACCCTTTGCGGGAGTTTGAACCCCAGCGGGTGCTGGTGTGTACTTACCAGGCCATTTCCGGCGCGGGCAAAACCTTTGAGCGCTGGCCGGAGATGGTGGATAACGTAATTCCCTACATTGGCGGCGAAGAAGAAAAATCCGAGCAGGAGCCCTTAAAAATTTGGGGCAAGGTAGAAGACGGCCGCATTGTAAACGCCGCGACCCCCTGCTTTACCGCCCAGTGCATTCGGGTACCGGTCTCTGACGGGCACACGGCGGCGGTGTTTGTAGACTTTGCCCGCAAGCCGACGATAGACGAAATGCTCGCCCGCTGGAACGCCTTTGCGGGCGAACCCCAGCGGCTGGCCCTGCCCAGCGCCCCGCGGCAGTTTTTGCACGTTTTTTTAGAAAACGACATGCCGCAAATTAAACTCCACCGCAATTTAGAAAACGGCATGGCCGTCTCGGTCGGCCGATTGCGGGCAGATACCCAGTACCAGTACAAATTCGTGTGTATGTCGCACAATACCCTGCGGGGCGCGGCGGGCGGCGCCGTGCTGCTGGCAGAGCTGCTTTGCGCCAAAGGCTATATGGAATAACCCCTTTTTACCAATATCATAAGCGGAGGGATTTGGAATGGCGAAATGCGTATTCAAAGGCGTCGCTACGGCGCTGATTACCCCCTTTGCCGAAGACGGCAGCGTAAACTACGACAAGCTGGCGGAACTGACCCACACCCAAATAGAGCAGGGCATAAACGCGCTGGTGCCCTGCGGCACCACGGGAGAAAAAAGCACCCTGCGGCACGAAGAACACGTGCGGGTAATCGAAACGGTAGTAAAGGCGGCAGCCGGGCGGGTACCGGTAATAGCCGGTACCGGCAGCAACGACACCCTCTACTCTGTAGAGCTGTCACAGGCGGCCGTGGCGGTGGGGGCAGACGCCCTGCTGACCGTAACGCCCTACTACAACAAAACCTCCCAAAGCGGGCTGATAGAGCATTTTACCTACATTGCCGACCGGGTCACCAAACCCCTTATTTTGTACAACATTCCCTCCCGCACGGGCATGAACATTTTGCCCGAGACCTACGCGGCGCTCAGCCGCCACCCCATGATAGCGGGGGTAAAAGAAGCGAACGGCGATTTTTCCGCCATGGCGCGTACCCGCATGCTTTGCGGGGAGGATTTTGCGATCTACGCCGGTAACGACGACCAAACCCTGCCGGTGGCGTCCCTTGGCGGCGCGGGGGTCATTTCGGTGCTCTCGAACCTGCTGCCGGGGCAAATGGCAAACCTGACCGCGCTGGCGCTGGGGGGCGACTTTGCCGGCGCTCTGCGGCTGCAAAACCGCTTGCTGCCGCTGATGAACGCCCTGTTAGCCGACGTGAACCCTATCCCCATTAAAGCGGCCATGACCTTGGCGGGCTTTGCCGCCGGGCGCTGCCGTATGCCGCTGGCCGCCCCCTCCCCCGCGCTGACAGGCCGCCTGCGGCAGGAAATGGCAGCGCTGGGGCTGGCTGTAAACTGAAAGAATAACGGCTTTTTTTAAAACGATAAGGGAAGTGTAAAAAACCATGTTAAAAGTGTTGCTGGCCGGTTGCAGCGGCCACATGGGGCGGGTCGTCTCTGCCCTTGCAGAGCAGCGGGAGGAACTGACCATTGTAGCGGGGGTAGACCTTGCCGCCGCCGAGGGTGCCCCCTACCCCGTATACCGGGAGTATGCCGACGTGCGCGAGAGCGTAGACGTGGTGATCGATTTCTCCCACCCCTCCGGCTTAGAGGGGCTGCTGGACTATTGCCTTACCCGCAAGGTGCCGGCGGTCATTGCCACCACCGGCTTTGCCGACTGCCAAAATGATGCCATTCGGCAGGCGGCGGAGGAAATCCCCATTTTCTTTACCGGCAATATGTCGCTGGGGGTCAATTTGCTGGCCGCGCTGGTTACCCGTGCGGCGGAGGTGCTGGGCGATTTGGCGGATATTGAAATTATAGAAATGCACCACAACCAGAAAATCGACGCCCCCTCCGGCACGGCGGGAATGCTATACAACGCCGCCGTGGCGGGGCGAAAAGCCGCCATGCACCCGGAGTATGACCGCCACAACCGCCGCCAAAAGCGCCCTGCGAATGAAATTGGAATGCACTCGGTGCGGGGCGGCACCATTGTGGGGGAGCATCAGGTGATATTCGCCGGCAAAGACGAGATTCTTACCCTCTCGCACTCCGCACGCTCCAAAGAAGTGTTTGCCGTAGGGGCGCTGAAAGCCGCCGCCTTTTTAGCCGGTCGCGCCCCCGGGCTGTACGACATGAACCAACTGGTGCAATGCTAAGCGCCCCGCCCTCCCCCAAACAATCCCCTGCCCGTCGCCGCCGGTTTTTACGTTTTACGGTACCGGCGGCGCTTCTTTTGTTGGTGCTGGCGGTCGTTTGGTGGTGGAACCCCTATAACCTGCTGCCCCGCAAAAGCTACACGGCGGCAGATTTTGGCATTACTGCCTTACAAAGCGGCGTGGATTTTAACGCCAACGGGCTGGACGATGCCGCCGATTTGCTGCTCGGCGCCCGCAAAGACGCCGAGCGCCACCCCAAGTACGACGGCCGGTATTTCCCCGGCGGCTTTCCGCCGGAAGAGCTGGGGGTGTGCAGCGACGTAATATGGCGGGCCTTTCGCGAAGCGGGGTACGACCTGCGGGCCATGGTGAATGCGGATATTGCCGCCGCACCGGCCGCTTACCCGGGGGTAGAAACGCCCGACCCGGCCATTGACTTTCGCCGGGTGTGCAATTTGCGGGTGTTTTTTGACCGGTACGCTTGCAGCTGCACCTTAGAACCCGCCCAAATTGCCGACTGGCAGCCGGGCGATCTGGTGGTGTTTGGGGCGGACGAGCATATTGGCGTTATTTCCGACAAACGCAACGCCAAAGGAATCCCCTACGTCATTCACAACGCCGGTCAGCCGGTGCGGGAGGAAGATTATTTTCGCCGCACCGCCTTCGCGGTAACCGGGCACTACCGCTTTTCTTCCCATCGGTTACCCCGCGAGTTGCTGCTCCGCTGGCGGAATGATTCCTAAAGAAACCGAACGAGTTTTGTATAAAAATTCACGTCACGTCTTGACAACGCCCCCGGAAAGTTCTATAATGGTGACGAAATTGTATGAGGAGTGTTCGCTATGAAAAATGCCTATTTAAACGGCGTGTTGGAAACCGTAAAAAAACGCAATGCCAACGAGCCGGAGTTTATTCAGGCCGTAACCGAAGTGCTGGAGTCGCTGGAACCGGTCATTGAAAAGCGGCCGGATTTGGTAGAAGCCGGCGTGCTGGATCGGTTAGTCGAGCCCGAGCGGCAGATTATCTTTCGCGTGCCGTGGGTAGACGACAACGGCAAGGTGCAGGTCAACCGGGGCTACCGCATTCAGTTTAACTCGGCCATCGGCCCCTACAAGGGCGGTATTCGGCTGCATCCTTCGGTGTACATTGGCATTATTAAATTTTTGGGTTTTGAGCAAATCTTTAAAAACAGCCTTACCACCCTGCCCATGGGCGGCGGCAAAGGTGGTTCGGACTTTGACCCCAAGGGCAAGTCTGACGGGGAAGTCATGCGCTTTTGCCAGAGCTTTATGACCGAGCTTTGCAAGCATATCGGCCCGGACTGCGACGTACCCGCCGGCGACATTGGCACCGGCGCGCGCGAGGTGGGCTACATGTTTGGCCAGTACAAGCGCATTCGCAACGAGTTTACCGGCGTGCTCACCGGCAAGGGCCTTACCTTTGGCGGTTCGCTGGTGCGTACCGAGGCCACCGGCTACGGCCTGTGCTATTTTACCGACGAAATGTTAAAAGCCAACGGCAAGTCCTTTAAGGGCCAAACCGTGGTGGTTTCCGGTTCGGGCAACGTGGCCATTTATGCCACCCAAAAGGCGACGGAGCTGGGCGCCAAGGTGGTTGCCATGTCTGACTCTAACGGCTATGTATACGACGAAAACGGCATTGATTTAGCGGCGGTAAAGCAGTTAAAAGAAGTAGAGCGCAAGCGCATTAAAGAATACGTAAAAGACCACCCCACCGCCACTTACACCGAGGGCTGCGCCGGTATTTGGTCGATTCCCTGCGACATTGCCCTGCCCTGCGCCACCCAAAACGAGATTGACGGCGAGAGCGCCAAGCTGCTCGTGAAAAACGGCTGCTACTGCGTATCCGAAGGCGCGAACATGCCCTCTACCCCCGAGGCCATTGAAGTGTACCTGCAAAACGGCGTGCTGTACGGCCCCGCCAAGGCGGCCAACGCCGGCGGCGTAGCCACCTCCGGCTTAGAGATGAGCCAAAATTCCGAGCGGCTGAGCTGGACCTTTGAAGAGGTAGACGCCAAGCTGAAAGGCATTATGCAGTCTATCTTCGCCGCCTGCGACTCCGCCGCCAAAGAGTACGGCATGGCCGGTAACTACATGGCCGGGGCCAACATTGCCGGCTTCTTAAAGGTAGCCGAGGCCATGAAAGCCCAGGGCTGCGTTTAAGCTTTAGAACGTCTCCCCTTTTTGAACAACCAAACAAACCCCGCCCCAGTCGGTTTTCATTTACCGACCCCGGGCGGGGTTTTGTTATGGAGAAAGGAAAAGAAAAACTGCTTAGGCCAGCCGCATTTCACAAGAGAAAACCGACTCATTCTCCGGCGTAAAGCCCATCACCAGCACGGTTTTTTCTTCTCGCCGGGTTATCAGCTTTACCGAGTGGCCGGGGGTGAGCTCGCGGTGGTAGCGAATAAGAAATTCCGTTACCTGCTCCCCCGGCTGCAAGTCGGCGGCGTCCAGCGCAAAGTTGGCGTATTTGGTGTTGTTTACGTGGCCGTTGGCGTCTAACTGCGAAAAGCCGGGCAGCAGGGTAATCCCCTCCTCCCCCGCCGGGTCAAGGGAAAACTCTTTGGGGTGAGGAATGCGCCCGGTAAAGGCGGTTTGCTCGGCAAACCCTTCGGGGAAATCGCAAATGGCCCGGGCGGGCACCGGGCGGCGGGCGTCGGCATTGATCACCGCCCAGTTCGAGCGTGCCTGCACCAGCGGCGCACCGGCTGCGTCTACCAGCTCGTACTCGCGCGGAAAGGTAACGGCCCGGCTGGGCCCCGCCCAGGTGCGCACTTTTGCCGTGGCGTAAAGCGGCGGGGTGGCAAGCAGGCGAATTTGCACGGCAGAGACAATCCACAACATATTTTGGGGCAGC